>NZ_FNVI01000014.1:0-184040 GCF_900107945.1 Methylobacterium sp. 190mf
AGCGGCATCGGTCGCCGCTCCGACGAGTTCGCCGTCGTCCGCGCCGGCCTGAACTACAAGTTCGGCTCCTACTGAGACCGACCAGCGACGGTCGGATGCGACGCTCGCATCCCGACCGTCGCACCCGACCCGACACGACACGCGAAGGGGCCGCTTCCCAAAGGAGGCGGCCCCTTCGCCGTTCAGGAGGCCAGAACACCGACCAGACTCGGACCGGCGCCGCCTCAGTAGCCCTTCCAGAGGCCGGGTGTGGCCAGCTCGAGCAGGTGTCCGTCCGGGTCGCGGAAGTAGACGCTGACGCCGCCCCGCGGCCAGCGGGTGCGCCCCTCGACGGCCACGCCGGCGGCCGCGAGATGGTCCTCCCAGGGCGCGAGGGCGTCGGCGTCGATCGAGAACGCGATATGGGCCGGGCCGCGGCCGTCATAGGGCGGTATGAGACCGCCCGGCGTCTCGATCGGCTGCAGAGACCCGCCCTCCGGAAAGAGCAGGAGGACGCCGCGGCCGCCGACGTCGAAGGCGCGCATGCGGAAGTCGGTGAAGAGGCAGCGCAACCCCATCGTGTCGCGATAGAAGGCCTCGGCGCGGTCGAGGTCCGCGACGTACAGCGCCGTCTCCAGGATGGCGTTGAGCTCGGGCACGGCGATCTCCTGGCGGCGGCGCGGTCACGGCCCGCGGGACTCCGTCCGGTCCGGTCCGGGCCGGTCCAGTCCGGGCCGGCGCAGCGCCGGGCGGCGGCCGCACCGGGCCAACCGGCCGGTCCCGGACTCGGTTCGCCGCGGGCTCAGACGGCCGACGGCCGCGGCGCGCCCGAGTCGGGGCGCGGGGCGCGGCCCGGCACCAGCGACAGGGCGGCCGAGAGCAGGGCGAAGACCACGAGCGGCAGGAGGCTCAGAGTGAAGCTGCCGGTCCCGTCCTTGATCGCGCCGATCAGGTAGGGGCCGAGGAAGCCGCCGAGATTGCCGACCGCGTTGATGGCCGCGATGCTCGCCGCCGCGGTGGCGGGCGGCATCTGCTCGGTCGCGAGCGCCCAGAACGGGCCCTTGAGCATGTAGACGCCCATGGCGGCGATCGTCAGCGCCGCCACGACCGGGCCGAGCCCCGACAGGACCGTGCCGCCCGCGAGCCCCAGCGCCAGGATCAGGAACGAGAGCGCGAGGTGCCAGCGCCGCTCGGCGGTCCGGTCGCTGTGCCGGCCCCAGAGGACCATCGCCAGGGACGCGAAGCCGTACGGGATGCTGTTCAGGAGCCCGGTCTCGACGTTGCCGAGACCGAAGCTCTTGACGATCTGCGGCGTCCAGAACGACAGCCCGTAGCTGCTCGCCGTCGAGCCGAAATAGATCGCGGCGAAGAGGGCGAGCCGCCGGTCGCGCAGGATGTCCCAGAGCGGCGGCTTCGCGGGCTGGCCGCTGCGGGTGTTGCGCGCCGCCTCGGCCCGGAGCTGCCGCTCCAGCCAGTCCCGCTCGGCCGCCGGCAGCCACGCCGCGTCCCGCGGGCCGTCCGGCAGGAGCCACAGGACCGCGACGGCCAGGAACACCGCCGGCAGGCCCTCGAGGATGAACAGCCACTGCCAGCCGGCGAGGCCGAACCCCGTCACGTTGAGTAGCGCGCCGGAGATCGGCGAGCCCAGGAACGACGAGATCGGGATCGAGATCATGAAGACCCCGATGATCCGCGCCCGGTAGGCGGAGGGGAACCAGTAGGTGAGGTAGAGGATCACGCCGGGGAAGAAGCCGGCCTCGGCGAGCCCCAGCAGGAAGCGCAGGCCGATGAACGACCACGGCCCCTGCACCAGGGCCATGGCGGCGGAGATGAGCCCCCAGGTCGCCATGATCCGGGCGATCCACAGCCGCGCCCCGAAGCGCTCCAGCATCAGGTTGCTGGGGATCTCCATCAGGAAGTAGCCGAGGAAGAAGATGCCGGCGCCCCAGCCGAACACGGTCGCCGAGAGGCCGACATCGTGGTTCATCTGGATCGCCGCGAAGCCGACATTCACGCGGTCCAGGAAGGAGACGAAGTAGGCGAGGATCAGGAACGGCACGAGCCGCCAGCCGATCCTGCGCATCGCCGAGCGTTCCAGGGCGGCCTCGTCCGGGGAGCCTGTCATCGGGCCTATCCTCGCGGCGTGTCGTGGGGTCAGGCCGGCCCCCGCGGGGGTCCGGGTCGATCCAGGTCACGTCTCCGAGTCACGGCCGGGTCCGCGCGGGGCGGGACGGCGCCGGGCGCCGCCGCGCGGGCGGCGGGCAGGCGCGGCGTCTCGGGCTTCCTCGCGGGCCGGTCATCTCTGGGTTGTGACCTGTGCCGACCCTGCTTAACCCGCGGCCGCCGCGGCTGGGAAGCGCCGCCGGGCTTCAACGGGGCGGATCTGTCGAGGGGAAACGGCGTCCGCGACCGTCCGGATACGGTCGGAGAGGCCGTCGACGAGCGCCGGACCGGATACCGGGCGGGCTCCCGCGACGCTCGGGGTGGCCCTCGTCTTCGCGCGCGACGAGGCCACCCAGGGCAGCCCGCCATCTGCCGGCGTGGCGCCGCTGGATCGCCTGGCCGCGCGCGGAGACGGGCGGCGCGGGCGGATCCCGACCGCCCGCGCCGCCTCCGGCGGTCGCCCTCAGCCCTTCTTGACGTTCCAGAACACCGGCACGCCGTCGAGGACGCCGGTCAGGGACGGCTTGTACGAGGTCTGGTTGAAGTACTGCCCGAGGGGCAGGTAGGGCAGGTCGGCGAAGGCCTGCTGCTGGAGCTCGCCCGCGAGCCGCTTGCGGGCGGCGGTGTCCGGGGCGTCCAGCCACTGGTCCCGCAGCGCCTCGATCCTCGCGCTGGTGGGCCAGCCGATCGCGGCGCTCTGTCCGGTCCCGCGCAGGAAGGCGCTGACCGCGGGATTCGCCTGGTCGAGCCCCGCCCAGAAGGTGCAGAAGGCGCTCCAGCCGCCCTGGGCGACCGGCTCCTTCTTGGCGCGCCGCTGCACCACCGAGCCCCAGTCCATGACCTGATAGTCGACGTTGAAGCCGGCGCGCGTGAGCATGTCGGCCGCCACGTCGGCGAGCGCCTTCAGGCTCGGGAAGTCCGAGGCGCCCATCAGCACCACCTTCTCGCCCTTGTAGCCGGCCGCCGCCAGCGCCGCCTTGGCGCCCGCGTAGTCGCGCTTGCTGGTCAGGGCGTCGAGGCCGACGTCGCTCGCCATGGGCAGGCCCGGGCAGAAGAAGCCGGTCGGCACGTGGATCAGCTTGGGATCGGTGCCGGTCACCGCCTGCATGAAGTCGGTCTGGTCGACGACCTTCAGCAGCACCTGCCGAATCGCCGGATTGTCGAAGGGCGGCTGGAGCTGGTTCATCCGCAGGCAGCCGATCAGGCCGGTCGGGTCGGTGATCCGCGTCGTCAGCCCGCGGAGGGTGGGCACGAGGTCGGCCGGCGGCTGCTCCCACCAGTCCATCTCGCCCGTCTGCATGGCCGAGGCGGCGGTCGCCTGATCGGGGATGACGTTCCACTCGACCCGGTCGACGTGGACGCGCTTCGGGCCCGAGGTCCATTGCGGCTCGCCGCCCTCGCGGGGGACGTAGCCGGCAAAGCGCTCGTAGACCACCCGGGCGCCGACCACGCGCTCGTCCGCCTTGAAGCGGAACGGGCCGCTGCCGACCATCTCGGTCACCTGCGTGAACGGGTCGGTCTTGGCGAGACGCTCCGGCATGATCGCGCAGATCGAGGAGCCGACCTTGCCCAGCGCGTCCGGCAGGAGCGCGAAGGGCTTCTTCAGGCGGAACTGGATCGTCCGGTCATCCGGGGCCGAGAGCTCGTCCGTGTAGGCCATGAGCGTCTGGCCCATGGCGTCGCGCTTGCCCCAGCGCGCGACGCTCGCCACGCAGTCGCGGGCCAGGACCGGGCTGCCGTCGTGGAAGGTCAGCCCGGGCCGCAGGGTGAGGCGCCACAGCGTGCCGTCGTTCTCCACCGTGTGGCCCGCCACCATCTGCGGCTGGGCGGCGTAGGCGGCATCGGTGCCGTAGAGCGTGTCGAAGACGGCGAGCCCGTGATTCCGGGTGACGTAGGCGGTCGTCCAGATCGGATCGAGCACCGTCAGGTCGGCCTGCGGGATGAACTTGAGCGTCCGGGCGGCACTGCCCTGCGCCAGCGCCGGGGTCGCGAGGGCGGCCCCCGACAGGGCCATGAAGGATCGTCTGTTCAGCATGCCGACTCGCCCGAGCGTTGCAATCCCGCTCAGGTTAGCACGCGGCGGGCCAAGCGCATCACAAGTGCATCACGGGCGCACCGGTCAGCGCACCGGTCAGCGTGCCGGTCAGCGTGCGGCCGCCAGATCCTGCACGAGGGTCAGGACGCGGCGGCGGATCTCGGGATCGTCGATGCGCCGGTAGGCATGCAGCAGGGCGTCGGCCTCGTCGGCACGCCCGCCCGCGACGCCGGCGCCCCGCTCCGCGCTCAGTGGGCCGTACAGGGAGGTGGCCGGAACCTGCAGCGCGTCGGCGATCCGCTGCAGCAGCCGCCCGGCACCCGGCGCGTGCGGCGGTGCGGTGCGCTCGAACAGGTCGTCCTCGGGCGCCGCAGCCCCGGAGGATCCGCTCCGGACAGGTGACTTCGATCCCATCGGCGGTCAGGCTCTGGCGCGCGGGCTGGCTCGAGCATTCATAATACAGAAGACCGGCAGGACGCGAGTGGCCAGCACGCAACAGTTGCATGAATGCGTCAAAGAAGTCTTGAGGTTGCAGCTACCGAACCCGTAGATCGACCGGACCGGAGCCGCACACGTACACCGCCATGCCCAAGACCAACGCGTCCGTCGGTCAGACCTGTCCCGAAGCCTTCCAGATCGCGCTCGATTCCGCCGACATGATCGGGCACTGGGCGTGGGACCCTGCGACGGACCGGGTGCGGGTCGACGCCCTGGTGGCCCTCCTGTTCAAGGTCGATCCGACCGCGGCGGAATCCGGCATCCCGCTGGCCGTCTACGAGGAGGCCATCCACGTCGACGACCGCGACCGGGTCGACACCCTGATCCGCCGCAGCGTCGCGGCGGGGAGTTCCTACGTCGCCGAGTACCGGGTGATCTCCGTCGACGGCCGGATGCGCTGGGTCCTGGCGCGCGGCCGCTTCACCAGCGACCGTCGCGGCCGGCCGACGGGCGGGCGCGGGATCCTCGTGGACATCACGGCGCTGCGCGCGCGCGAGGCGATCGGCGGCGCGACCGCGCCCGACCTCGGCGACATGCCCCTGGACCGGGCGGTCGAGCACGCCCTCGCCGCGCAGGACGCCGTCGCGGCGCTGGGCGATCCGGCCCTGAAGGCCGAGGCGGACGCGCTGCTGATGGCGCTGGGGCGACGGCTGGCCCGGCGGCAGGTCGCGGAACGGCGCCGCCGCCTGAACTGAAGCGTGACGGCAGCGGCGCGGCGGCAACCACTAAATCCCGCCGCTAATTGTGCGCCTTGTTCGTGCAAAGCGGGGATGAACAAGCTTTCGTCAAGATAACGACTTTATTGGCCGCGAGCAGGTGCGGGACCGGCAGCGGCGTTGCCGGAGCCCCGTTCTCACCCGAGCGCGTCGCGCGCGCGCCGTTGCCGTCCGGACCCGGCGGGTCCGGCTTCCCGGGATCGTCGTCATGCACTTCACCGTCACCGCACGCCTGTCCGCGCGCCGGTTCGCCTACCAGCACGCCTCGGTCCTGACCGCCCTGGATCAGGGCATGAGCCTGATCGCGGCCGGCATGGCCGAGGTGACGATCACGGACGGCAGCGGCGAGGCGCGGACGCCGGCCGCGCTGTACCAGTCCCTGTTCGGGGCGCCCGGTCCCCTGCGGCGCCGCCCGGCGCAGGCGCAGGCCGCCTGATCCCGGACGACCCGATCGCGCGCGACGTCCGCCCCGCAACAGATCGTCCCGCAGCGGATCGCCCCCTCGCCGGGCGGCGACGGGGCAGTGTCCGCAGGTGCTCGGGCGATCACGCCTTCGGTTTCACGACCCGAGGCCTGGAAACGACCGCGGCCCATCTCGACTAAAGAGAAATTTGACCAGTACGACGTCGTCTTTCTGGACAACGGCCGAGATCAGGCTTAACCTCGGTGTGTTCGTGCCGCCGACATGCGTGCTCG
Source organism: Methylobacterium sp. 190mf (assembly GCF_900107945.1). NCBI lineage: Bacteria > Pseudomonadati > Pseudomonadota > Alphaproteobacteria > Hyphomicrobiales > Methylobacteriaceae > Methylobacterium > Methylobacterium sp. 190mf. Next base: position 6,088 of record NZ_FNVI01000014.1, read on the forward strand.
AATGCTTCCAAGGATCATCTTACATGAAGCGCCGCAGCGCGCGACCGTTCATGGTCGAAGTCAAGCAGACCCGTTCGGCCCGCACAACGCTGACTGCCACCGAGGCGCGGCCGCGCCCGGACAAGATCCTGTGGCCGGAACTGGCGCAGGCCGCCCTCGCGCCGCCCGCACCCGCGCCCGCCCCTCAAGCGGCACCGGCGCCGCGCCCGGAACGGAAGGTGCCGGACGCACCGGTGCGCCGCGTCCTGCCGAGCCTCATGCCGATGTTCGAGGCCCCGGCCGAGCCGGTCCTCGAAGCCGCCGCCGACGAGGCCGCGACGGACCCCGCCGCCGAGACCGTCCCGGCGCCGCGGGCGCGGCGCGGGCGGCCGCGGGCGGCCGCGCGGGACGCGCTCCCGCAGGTGCAGACGGTGCCGTCGCGCCCGGCCGTGCCGACCGCCCCGCCGCCGGCCGCGTCGGGTCCCACGTCGGGTCAGGGCCCGTCGCCCCGGTCGACGGCAGGGCGGCGGACGAACGAGCTGCGGCTCGGCGAGCGCTGGAAGCGGCGCCTGCCGCACTTCATGCGCTGATCCCGCGTTGACGGCCCGGCCGCGCCCTCGCGGCCGGCCGCGTCAGGTGAAGAACGGCCTGAAGTTCTCGAGCCATCCGCGCAGCCAGGCCTCGCAGCCCTGCCGGGCGCCTTCGGCGTCCTGGCCGTGCCCCCAGATGTCCTCGGCCAGCGGGCTCCACCAGGTCCAGAACCGGCTCGATCCGTCGTAGGCGCAGATCCCCACGACGACCGTCCCGACCCGGCCGACGAAGCGCGGGAGCGGCACGCCGGCGGTCTCGTCCTGCGTCCAGGTGATCAGGGTCCGGGGCATGCCGTGAGAACGGTGGCCGCCCCGGGATGTTCACGGGCCCGGATGTTCGAGATGTTCGACCGGACGGATCCGCCCGGCGCGTCGGGGACCTAGGCCGCCCACCGCTCCGGCACCGGTCCCGCGGCCAGCCGCGAGTTGCGGTAGCGCGCGTCGTCGGTGACCTCGCGCTCGACCCAGGGAGGGAGCACCACCGGCTGGTCCTCGCGCTCCAGTTCGATCTCGGCCAGGATCAGGCCCGCGAGGTTCCCGCCGAACACGTCGACGTCCCAGACCGCCCCGGCATGCGCGACCCGGTAGCGGGTCTTCTCGAGCCGCCGGCCGGGCGGCACGGTGGCGAGGAGCGCCGCGCCGTCCTCCGGCGCGATGGCGAACTCGATCTCGTCCCGGCTGGCGCCGCGGCGCGGGCTCTTCCACGTGATCAGCGAGCGCTCACCGGCCCGGCGGATCCGGATCGTGTTGGCCGCGTCGGTGAAGAGGTATCCCTGAACCAGGGGCGTCCCCGCCCGGCACAGCGCCAGAACCGACGGGTTCGCGATGAACTTGCGCTCGATCTCGACAGCCATGCCGCGCCTCGTGGACGTTTGACGCGTCAGCCTTCGCCGACAAGCCGGCCCGCGACAAGCCGCCTGGCGGGGATGAGCACAGCGTTACAGGCATGGCTCGGTGCCAATGCGCGCGGGCTGCAATGGGATCGTGTTAAACTTATGTAAAAGCGTGAGGAGGCCGTCGATTGCAGAAGCATCATCAGAAATCCCGCCCTTCTCCGTCCGCGAGGTCAGCGCTGAAGACGGCATCCAAGCGGCCGAACTTGAAGAAGCTGCTCCGCAAGGCGCAGGTCAAACCGCTCAAGCAGGTGGCGGCCCTGCCGTTCCGCGTCGGCGCCGACGGCCGGATCGAGGTCCTGCTGATCACCTCGCGCGATACCGGGCGCTGGATCATCCCGAAGGGCTGGCCGATGACCGGCCGCAAGGCCCATCAGGCCGCCGCGCGGGAGGCCTACGAGGAGGCGGGGCTCGAGGGGCAGATCGCCGCGAACCCGGTCGGACGGTACCATTACCAGAAGCGCTTCGACCACGGCCGCGCCTTCCCCTGCATGGTCCGCGTCTACCCGCTGCGGGTCGAGGCCCAGCACGAGCGCTGGCCGGAACAGGCCCAGCGCACCCTGCAATGGTTCGCGCCCGAGGAGGCGGCGCGCCTCGTCCACGAGGACGAGCTCCAGGAACTCCTGACGGATTTCGCGGCGCGGCCGATCGAGATCCGCGGCGACGGGCGCGGCTGACGGGCGCGGCTGACGGGCGCCGCGACGGGCACGGGCGGGCGGACCGCCGCCGCGCCCGAATATACAACTCCTGATCTGCGGCCTGACCGGCGCCCGGCGGCGCCCGGAAGAGCCTCGTCCGCATCGCGGATCGGACCCGTGTCCGGGCGAAATGCAACTTCTGATTAGTATCCGCGGGTTAAGGTTCCCGCCGTCGCAGATGGGCGGGGCACCTCGATGTATCGCGCGTTCGCTTGCCTGACCGAGGAACATACCGGCTGGGTGGTCGCCCTGGCCGCCTGCGTGTGCTGGATCTCCTGCGCGGTCGCCCTCAAGCTGGAGCAGCGCGTCCAGGTCCGCGCCGACGGGCACGGGCCGGTCTGGCTCCTGGCCTCGGGCTTCTCGATCGGGGCCGGGATCTGGAGCACCCACTTCATCGGCATGCTGGGCTACGATCCCGGCGTGGTGCTGGGCTACGAGCCGCGCACGACCCTGCTCTCGCTGATCGTCGCGATCGCGGCCGCCACCGTGGCCTTCCTGTTCGCCCGGGCCACGCCGTCGCGCTGGGCCGGGGCGGGGGCGGGCCTCGTGCTCGGGATCGGCATCGCCTGCATGCACTTCCTCGGCATCGCCGGCGTGCGGCTGCCGGGGCACTTCACCTGGGCCCCCGCCATGGCCGCCACGGCGATCGCGGCGGGCTGCGGGCTCGCGGCCGCCGGCATGGCCATCCATGTCGGCAGCGCGGGCGCGCGGGCCCGGCTCGCGGCCGCGACCGTCCTGACCCTCGCCATCGCGATCCTGCACTTCCTGGCCATGGCGGCCGCCCGTGTGGTGCCGGACCCGGCCCTGGCGGTCCCGCAGCTCGGCCTCGCCCGGGGCGTCCTGGCCGGCGGCATCGCCGGCGTGATGGCGGTGATCCTGGCCTTCGCGGCGCTGACGCTGATGCTGGACCACCTGCGCCGGATCAACGTCGCCCTGGCCCGACAGGGCCGCATGCTGCGGGAGAAGACCCTGCTGCTCGACGCCACCCTCGACAGCATGGACCAGGGCCTCATCATGGTCGACGCCGGCGGCGTGGTCCGGGTCTGCAACGAGCGGGCGCTGGCGCTCCTCGACCTGCCCCGGGCGATGATGCAGGCGCGGCCGAGCTACCGGGCGGTGCTGCGCCACGAGGCCCGCCGGCAAGAGGGCCGCCAAGAGAGCCACCAAGAGGCGAGCCGCCGCGAGCGCCGGCGCCCGGACCGCTCGATCCGGACCTGGATCGAGCGCGGCGAGGCCGGGCAGACGCAGGTTCACGAGCGGGCGCGGCCCAACGGCCTCGTGCTCGAGATCCGCACCGTGCCCCTGGCGGATGGCGGCTTCGTGCGGACCTTCACCGACATCACCAAGCGGAAGGCCGCGGAGGCCGAGGTGGCGCGCCTCGCCCGCCACGATGTCCTCACTGGCCTGCCGAACCGGGCGCTGTTCCACGAGACCCTCGCGCGCAGCCTCGTCGACATCGTCCAGCGCGGCGGCGCCTGCGCGGTCCTGTACCTCGACCTCGACGGCTTCAAGAGCGTGAACGACAGCCTCGGCCACCAGGCCGGGGACGAGCTCCTCCGGCGCGTGTCGGCCGGCCTGCGGGGCATCGCGGGGGACGGGGCGGTGGCCCGGCTCGGGGGCGACGAGTTCGCCGTGCTCTCCGCCGGCGGCGCGGCCGAGGCCGAGGTCCTGGCCGAGCGCCTCATCGCGCTGTTCCACAGCCCGTTCAGCGTGGGCGGGCACCGGGTCGGCGTCGGCCTGAGCGTCGGCATCGCGCTGGCCCCCGAGCACGGGACGGATGCCGAGCCGCTGTACCGCCGCGCCGACCTCGCCCTCTACCGGGCCAAGGCCGAGGGCCGCGGCACGTACCGGATCTTCACCCCCGCCATGGACGAGGAGGCCGAGGAGCGGCGGGTGCTCGAGCGCGACCTGCGCCAGGCCCTCGACGACAACACCCTGAGCCTGCACTACCAGCCGCAGGTAGAGGGCCACACGGGGGCGCTCGTCGGATTCGAGGCGCTCCTGCGCTGGACCCACCCGGTCCGCGGCAGCGTGTCGCCCAACGTGTTCGTGCCCCTGGCCGAGGAGACCGGCCTGATCGTGGCGCTCGGCGACTGGGTGCTGCGCGAGGCCTGCCGCGAGGCGGCCCAGTGGGCGCAGCCCCTGAAGGTCGCCGTCAACCTCTCGCCCCGTCAGTTCCAGAAGCCCGGCCTGCCCGAGACCGTCCTGGCGATCCTGGCCGAGACCGGTCTCTCGCCGGACCGCCTGGAGCTGGAGGTCACCGAGAGCATCATCATCAACGACATGGCCCGGGCCGTGGGCATCCTCCGCCGCCTGAAGAGCTACGGCATCCGGATCAGCATGGACGATTTCGGGACCGGCTACGCGTCGCTCGCGACCCTCCAGGCCTTCCCGTTCGACAAGCTGAAGATCGACCGCTCCTTCGTGGCGCAGCTCGGGACCGGCCCGCAGGCCGCCGTGATCGTCCGGGCCGTGCTCAGCCTCGGCCGCAGCCTCGGCATGGGCGTCGTCGCGGAGGGCGTCGAGACCCACGCCCAGATGAAGTTCCTGACCGAGGAGGCCTGCGGCGAGATGCAGGGCTTCCTGTTCGGCAGGCCGCGCCCGATCACCGACTACGCCGCCGCGGTCGGCGGTCCCGCCGGCCCCGCCGAGGAGTCCGCCCGGGCCGAGCCGGGCCTCGCCGCGGTCGGCTGAGCGGGATCGCCGATCCGCCGCCGGGAACCCGCCCGATCGCTCCGACGTTGGCCCCGCAGATTGGATCACTTCTAAGGTCCAAGCTCTCGTCCCCCGCCGGGACGGCCCCCGGGCCGCCGGCCTCACAGGAGCCCGACCATGAACGCCAAGTGCGAGACCTGCCGGTTCTTCGACGAGCACAAGGGCAACGGCGCCGTCGCGCAGAACGATGCCGGCCTGTGCCGCTTCAACCCGCCGGTCAGCCAGCCCGCACCCGAGTCCAAGGGTCTCTGGCCGGTGGTCGCCGCCCAGGACTGGTGCGGCCACTACACCGCCGAGATGACCGCGGCCGAGTAGGCGCGTCCGCCGCGCGACGATCGGGGCCGGCCTTCGGGTCGGCCCTTTCGTTTGGGCGGGTCCCGGCGCCGCCCGCCGCAACTTTCGCGTCCCCGGCCGCGCCGCCCCCCCTGACCATCGCGGGAGCGGGCTCTACCTTGGAGTCGATCCAGGGTGCCGCCGCTTTGCGGGATGTCTTGCCGGGATGTCTTGCCGGGATGTTCCGCCGGGATGTTCCGCCCGCGGGCCCCGGCGACCGGAAGCCCGTCCGCGCCTTCGTGATCTGAACCGGAGAGAGACTTGATGGTGAGCGCCGAAACCGTGCCCCAGGACCCGGGCGCCAGACCTGCGCGGACCGACGCACCGGTCCTCGCCGCCGTCACGTTCACGGTGAACGGCGAGCGGCGCACGCTCGAACTCGACACCCGCACCAGCCTGCTCGACGCCGCGCGCGAGCACCTGCACCTGACCGGGTCCAAGAAGGGCTGCGATCACGGCCAGTGCGGCGCCTGCACGATGATCGTCGACGGGCGGCGCATCAACGCCTGCCTGACGCTGGCGATCATGCACCAGGGCGCCGAGATCGTGACCGTCGAGGGCCTGGGGCAGCCCGACAGCCTGCACCCGATGCAGGCGGCCTTCGTCAAGCACGACGGCTACCAGTGCGGCTACTGCACGCCGGGCCAGATCTGCTCGGGCGTGGCCGTCCTGGAGGAGATCCGGGCCGGCATCCCGAGCCACGTCACGGCGGATCTCGGCGCCGCGCCGCAGGTGACCGAGACCGAGATCCGCGAGCGGATGAGCGGCAACCTCTGCCGCTGCGGCGCCTATTCCAACATCGTCGAGGCGATCACCGAAGTCGCCGGGAGCCGCGCATGAAGTCCTTCACGTACGAGCGCCCGGGCACGCCCGCCGCGGCCGCCGCCGCCGTCGCCGCCACGCCCGACGCCAAGTTCATCGCCGGCGGCACCAACCTGCTCGACCTGATGAAGCTGCAGATCGAGACCCCGCGCCATCTCGTCGACGTGAACGGGCTCGGCCTCGACGCGGTCGAGCCGACCGAGGAGGGCGGCCTGCGCATCGGCGCCCTGGTGCGCAACACCGATCTCGCGGCCCATCCGCGGGTGCGCGCGGATTACGGGGTCCTCGCCCGCGCGCTGCTCGCCGGCGCCTCCGGTCAGCTGCGCAACAAGGCGACCACCGCCGGCAACCTGCTGCAGCGGACCCGCTGCCCGTACTTCTACGACACCGCCCAGCCCTGCAATAAGCGCCAGCCGGGCTCCGGCTGTTCGGCGCTCGACGGCGTGAGCCGCCAGCTGGCGGTGATCGGCGGCAGCGAGGCCTGCATCGCCACGCATCCGGGCGACATGGCGGTGGCCATGCGCGTCCTCGACGCCACCGTGGAGACGATCGACGCCGGGGGCGCCGCGCGGAAGATCCCGATCGCCGAGTTCCACCGCCTGCCGGGCGACGACCCGTCGCGCGACACGAACCTCGAGCCCGGCGAGCTCATCACCGCGGTGACGCTGCCGAAGCCCGTTCCCGGGACGCACATCTACCGCAAGGTCCGCGACCGCGCCTCCTACGCCTACGCGCTGGTCTCGGTGGCGGCGATCCTGGGCAAGGACGGCTCCGGCCACGTCGCCTTCGGGGGCGTCGCCCACAAGCCCTGGCGGGTCGAGGCGGCCGAGGCCGATCTCCCGAAGGGCGCCCGGGCCGTGACCGACCGGGTCTTCGCCGACGCCAAGCCCACCCACGAGAACGCCTACAAGCTGAAGCTCGCCGAGCGGACCCTCGGCGCCGCGCTCAACCAAGCGAGGGCCTGAGCCATGAAGTTCGACACCGCCGCGGGCCCGAACCCGATCGACCGCCTCAAGGTCGTCGGCCTGCCCACCGACCGCATCGACGGCAAGTACAAGACCACCGGCACCGCGCCCTACGCGTACGAGCGCCACGACGCGGCCCCCGACGCCGCCTACGGCTACGTGCTGGGCTCCGCCATCGCCAAGGGCCGGGTGCGCAGCATCGACACGGCCTCGGCCCGGCAGGCGCCCGGCGTCATCGGGATCGTCACCACCCTCGACACGCCGCGGATCGAGCGCGGCGTGATGAACGTCGCCTACCTGTTCGGCGGCGACGTGATCCAGCACTACCATCAGGCGATCGCCGTCGTGGTGGCCGAGACCTTCGAGCAGGCCCGGGCAGCCGCCTTCCTGGTGACGGTCGATTACGCCCCCGAGGCCGGTGCGTTCGACCTCGCCGCCGCGGCGAAGACCGCCGAGCCGGTCCCGGCCGACAGCGGCGAGGGCAGCGGCGGCAACGGCGAGGAGCGGACCGGCGACTTCGAGGGCGCCTTCGCGCAGGCCCCCGTGACGCTCGACGCGACCTACACGACGTCCGACGAGAGCCACGCCATGATGGAGCCGCACGCCACGACGGCGGCCTGGGACGGCGACCGGGTCACGCTCTGGACCGCCAACCAGATGATCGGCTGGGGCCACGGCAGCCTCGCCAAGATGCTCGGCCTGCCGAAGGACAAGGTCCGGCTCGACGCGCCCTATGTCGGCGGCGGCTTCGGCGGCAAGCTGTTCGTGCGCGCCGACGCGGTGCTGGCGGCGCTCGCCGCGAAGGCCACCGGGCGACCGGTCAAGGTGGCGCTGACCCGCCCGCTGATCGCCAACAACACCACGCACCGCCCGGCCACGATCCAGCGGGTCCGGATCGGCGCCCAGCGGGACGGCACCATCACGGCGATCGCGCACGAGAGCGTCTCGGGCAACCTGCCGGAGGGCGATCCCGAGACGGCCGTGAACCAGACCAAGTACCTCTACGCGGGGGCGAACCGCCTGACCGCCATGAAGCTCGCCCGGCTCGACCTGCCCGAGGGCAACGCCATGCGCGCCCCCGGCGAGGCCCCGGGCCTCGCGGTGCTGGAGGTCGCCATGGACGAGATGGCCGAGAAGCTCGGCCTCGACCCGGTGGAGTTCCGCATCCGCAACGACACGCAGGTCGTCCCGACCCAGCCGGACCTGCGCTACTCCCACCGCGACCTCGTCGGCTGCCTCAAGCTCGGCGCCGAGCGGTTCGGCTGGGCCAGGCGCAACCCGAAGCCCGGACAGGTCCGGGAGGGGCATTGGCTCGTCGGGCACGGCATGGCGGCGGCGTTCCGCGACAACATGGTGCTGAAGTCGGGCGCCCGGGTGCGGCTCTCCGCCGACGGCACGGTCACGGTCGAGACCGACATGACCGATATCGGCACCGGCAGCTACACGATCATCGCGCAGACCGCCGCCGAGATGATGGGCGTGCCCCTCGACCGGGTCGTGGCGCGGCTCGGCGACTCGGACTTCCCGGTCTCGTCGGGTTCGGGCGGCCAGTTCGGCGCCAACTCGTCGACCGCGGGCGTCTACGCGGCCTGCGTGAAGCTGCGGGAGGCGGTCGCGCAGAAGCTCGGCTTCAACGCCACCGACGCGGTGTTCGAGGAGGGCGAGGTTCGCGCCGGCAACCGCGCCATCCCGCTCGCCCGGGCCGCCGCCGACGGCGAGCTCGTGGCCGAGGACGCGATCGAGTTCGGTGAGTTCTCGAAGACCCAGCAGGTCTCGACCTTCGGCGCCCACTTCGTCGAGGTCGCGGTGGATGCCTATACGGCGGAGGTCCGGGTGCGGCGGATGCTGGCGGTCTGCGCGGCGGGGCGCATCCTCAACCCGAAATCCGCCCGCAGCCAGGTGATCGGCGGGATGGTGATGGGCACCGGAGCGGCCCTGATGGAGGAGCTGGTCGTCGACACCAAGCGCGGCTTCTTCGCCAACCACGACCTCGCCGGCTACGAGGTGCCGGTCCACGCCGACATCCCGCACCAGGAGGTGATCTTCCTCGACGAGGTCGACCCGATGTCCTCGCCCATGAAGGCCAAGGGCGTGGGCGAGCTCGGCATCTCGGGGGTCGGCGCCGCGGTCGCGAACGCGATCTACAACGCCACCGGCATCCGCGTGCGCGACTACCCGATCACCCTCGACAAGCTTCTCGACCGCATGCCGGACGCGGCCTGACCGGGGTGCGGGGACGTCCTGCCGGGCGTCCCCTACGGGTCCACGACGTGGAAGCTGGCCCGGGCCCGCATCACGAGGCGACCGTCCTCGTCGTAGGCGCTGGCGGTGAAGTCGTTCACCCCGGTCTCCTCGCCCTCGTCGTGCAGGAGCGCCGTCAGGGTCCGGCGCAGCAGGTCCCGCAGGGCGACCCGGTCCGAGAGGACCGTGCCCTCGTCGTCCCGGACGGCGACGTGGTCGGCGGTGTCGATGAAGTAGCGCGGCATGGGTGTCTCCAGGATCGGGATGACCGGGACGGGAGCGCCCGCAAGCCTCGCCGGCGGCCGATCAGGGATACAGATCGGGTCGGCGGCCGCACTCATCTGGGTTTGAAAGACCGGGCTCATCGTCCGGGCGCGAAGGCGCGCGGGCTCGAACGGAAGAGGGGCCGCGGATCCCCCGGCCCCTCGCATCATCGTCCCGCGGACGGGATCAGTACTTCCGGATGATCGGCTCCGGCGCCATCGGGACCGGATCCGCCCCGAACCGGTAGGTGAGGCCGGCGTAGATCGAGAGCGGCTGCGCCAGGGTCGTGGTCCGCGGGTCGTTGATCGACAGGTTGCCGGCCACTGCGCCCGTCTCGGCGAAGGTGCCGAACGTGGCGTAGCGGTTGTTGGTCAGGTTGGTGATCAGCCCGAAGATCTCCAGGTTCTTGCTGACCTGATACTTCGTCGTCAGGTTCATCACGTAGTAGGCCGGCAGCTTGCGGTTGAGGTTCGATTCGTCACCCCGGTAGTAGGACGACGAGAAGGCCGAGACGTTGAGGCCGAAGCGCCAGTTCGGGGTGATGCTGTACTCGAAGCCCGCCTTGATCTGGTGATCGGGGATCAGCGGGATCTTGTCGCCCGGCCGGACACGGATGCCGCCGTTCGGGATCACGTCGCCGCCCACGGCGCCGCCGGCCGCGCCGGTGCTCGCCAGGGGGTTGTTGGGCGACGAGAGGGTCGCGTTGAACTGGAAGGTCGCGTCGACCAGGGCGTAGTTGGCGTAGACCAGCAGGTCGGGCGTGACCGCATACTCGGCGCCGACCTCGATGCCCTGGCGCCGGGTCGCCGGGACGTTGATGTAGTAGGCGCGGGCGGCGTTGCCCGCGACGGCGACCTGGTAGAGGTCGTTGCTCAGGTCGGTGCGGTAGACGCCGGCCTTGTAGGTGAGGGCGCCGCCCGACAGGAAGGCCGGGATCACGCCGCGGAAGCCGGCCTCGTAGGTCCGGCCGGTGACCTGCTTGAGCGGCGGATCGGCCACGAGCGAGTTCGGCAGCAGGCACGGCTGGGTCGGACTGGAGCAGGACAGCTCCAGCGGGGTCGGGGCGCGGTTCGATTCCGAGTAGCCGCCGTAGAGATTCAGCGCCGGGTCGAACTGGTAGGTCAGGCCCGCGAGCGGGTTGACCTTGGTGTACTCGTGCACGCCGGTGACGTCCGGCGAGAACCCGGTCTGGTCCCGGGTCTGGATGCGGGCGTAGTTGAGCCGGAAGCCGCCGGTCAGCGACAGCCGGTCGGTCACGTCCAGCGTGTCGGTGGCGTAGAGGCCGAGATACAGGGTCGAGCCGCTGACGTTGCCCGGCGCGAGGCCGATCGCCCCCAGCGTGCGGATGTCCGGCGTGCCGAGGCCCGGGATCGTGCCGTAGTACGGGTTGTTCGGGTCGACGGTGATCGACAGGTTCGGGTTGATCACGCCCAGCTGGCTCGCCGACTTGAACGAGAAATTCGAGGCGTCGACGCTGCCGCCGACCACGAAGGCGTTGTTCAGGCCGAAGATCCGGTCGCGGTTGGCGGCCTGGAGCGAGCCGCCGTAGGATTCGGCCTCCGTCCGGGTCGTGTCGATCGTGCCGTACGGGATGTTCCGGACGAACGGGATCGTCTGGTTGTTCAGGCCGAGGATCGCGAACTGGTTGGCGTAGGCCCGGCGCGCCGCCACCTGGCTGGTGGGCGGCGCGTTCACGTTGAACGCGTCGTCCTGGTAGCAGAGCGAGCCCCGGAAGCTGCTGCGGCTGCTGCAGTTCTCGAAGTTGCCCTGGTTGCCGTCGACGTAGAACTCGCTGAAGCGCCGGTAATAGGCGTTGCCGGCGAGATCCCAGGTCGGCGAGAGGTCGACCCGGCCGGTCAGCTGGAGCGTGCCCACCTGCGTCGTCTGGGTCTGCGGGTAGGTGAAGATCGCCCGCGGGTCGAGATGGGTGAAGTCCACCGGCGTGGCGGCGGCGGCGCCGTAGAAGCTGCGGGCGGCGAGCCCGATCAGGTGGAACTCCGAATCCTGCGAGCGGTAGCCGAGATCCGCGTAGAGGCGGCCGATCGTGCTCGGGTTCTGGTAGCGCCAGCCGCGGTCGTTCAGGCCGTCGCCGGTGAAGTAGAAGCTCCAGGGACCGGAGATCTTGCCGTACTCGAGGTAGCCGGCGGTGCGCGCGTCCGAGCCGCCCCAGGCCGAGATCTCGGTGCCCTGCCAGGTGAAGCCGTTCTTCATCTGGATGTTGACCGCGCCGCCGATGGCGTTGAGGCCGAAGACCGGGTTGCCGGTGACCACGTCGATGCGCTGGATCGCCTGCGGCGGGATCAGGTCGAAATTGACGACGTCGCCGAAGGCCTCGTTGATGCGCACGCCGTTCTGGTAGACGGCGAGCCCCTGCGGCACGCCCTGCACCGACGAGGCCGTGAAGCCGCGGTAGCTGAGATCGACCCGGTTCGAATTGCCCTGCGAGTCGTTGAGGTTCACCCCGGGCGTGCGCCGCGCCAGCGTGGCGATCACGTTGTCGGAGCCCTGATCGACCTCGATCTGCCGGGCCGTGACGGTCTCGACGGTGCTGGGGATCTTGTTGAGCGGCTGCTCGGAGCCGCGCAGCCGCACCCCGCCGGCCGGGGCCGGCAAGGTCGGCGCGGCCTGGGCGAGCGTATCGAGATTCTGGGCGCCGCTGGAATTGCCGCCGCCCGCACCCACCGGCGACGTCGAGACGACGCTGATCTCGCCGAGGGTGACGGATTGTTGAGCCTGCGCGACACCCGGCAACAGAGCCACGGACGCGATCAAGCTGCCTCGCAGGGCCCGCATATCTTCCCCCAACCTGGATTCGAAGGCACGCGCCGCTTCGCGTCGGCTGCGTGCGCCTCACTGATCTCGGGTCGGGTCGCGACCTCAATTCACATTCTGTTTAATCCCTGCGGGGGACGACTTGCGGGCTCGAATGATCGGGCCTGTGGCGCAAAGACAACAAAAGAGGAAGATAGCGGCAAGTCTTCGGGATTATTATGAAGGACATCGCGGGATAATTGCGCAATCGGGCCGGTCCTCCGGGGCGGCGTCCGAGGCCGCGCGCCGGGTCGTCAGGACCGGTCCCGGCTCTCACCGCGGCGGCAGGCGGACGGCGACCTCGTTCCGGCGCAGGAACGGGATCGCGAAGGGCGGGTCGTAGCCCATGACGAAGGGCGCGCCCGCCGGTGCGCGGCCGGCCGCCGCCAGGACGGCGGCGAGGATGCCCGCCTGCGCGGCCCGCGCCTCCGGGGTGAGGCGGCCGGAGAAGCGCAGGGCCGCGACCCGCTCGGCCGGGACCTCGACCAGCCGGACCCCCGGCTCGGTCGGGGCCGGCGCCCCGGCCGCCGCCACCGCGCGGGGCAGGAAGAACCGCATCGTGCCGGTGCCGTCCCGCTCCACCGGGACGGTCATGGCGATGGGCTGGGCGATGCGCTGGCCGCCGCTCTCGACCGGCGCCGTCATGGCGATGCGGTCCCCGGCCCGGTTCGCGCCGGTGATGTAGCGGAACAGCCGCCCGAAGGCGTCGCCGTCGCCCTGGCCGCGCGCGTCGGTCTCGACCGCGAGGCGCGGCGCGTAGGACCGGATCTCGACCCCGCGGTCGAGGCGCTCGACGACCGCGTAGGCGGGCTGCTCGTAGAGCGCCCGCACGCCGAAGATCCCGAGCACCGCCTCCGCCAGGGTGACGAGCGCGTACATGACCCTGTCCATGGGACCTCCGGGGGCGGGCGCGGCGTCTCCCGCGCGCGGAACCTCCCGCGGGAACATGGCGCCGGGACCGCCCGTCGCCGCCCGGCTGCGGCGTCAGGCCTCTGTCAGGTCTCTGTCAGGTCTCTGTCAGGTCTCTGTCAGGTCTCCGCTGGTCCCGGCAGCGCCCCGCCGCGTCAGGGCTGCCCGCCCGGCTGCCCGCCCCTCGGCCGCCTCCGCCGCGCGCCGACGACCTTGCGCAGCACGCGCGAGACCTGGTCGGCGGAGTAGGGCTTGGGCAGCAGCTCGAAGTCGCGGATCCCCTCCTGGGCGAGGGCGTGGCTGTAGCCGGAGGCCAGAACCACCGGCAGGTGCGGCATCCGCTGCCGGAGGAGCCGGGCCAGCGCGATCCCGCCCATGCCGGGCATGACCACGTCGGAGAACACGGCGTCGAAGGCCGCGCCGTCGGCCCCGAGCTGGTCCAGCGCCTCCTCGGCGTTGGTCGCCCAGGTCGTCGCGTAGCCGAGATCCTCCAGGATCTGCGTGGCGAAGCGGCCGACCTCGATGTTGTCCTCCACCACCAGAACCCGCTGCCCCGCGCCGCCGGGGTCGAGGGCGGCGGCCTCCGCGGCGGCGGCGCAGGACGCCTCGGGCTCGACCTGCGGCAGGTAGAGCGTGAAGGTGGCGCCGCGGCCGGGCGCGCTCTCGACCGCGACGTCGCCGCCGGACTGCTTGGCGAAGCCGAAGACCTGGGACAGGCCGAGTCCGGTGCCCTTGCCCACCTCCTTGGTGGTGAAGAACGGCTCGAACACCCGCGCCAGCACGTCCGGCGCGATGCCGGTGCCGGTGTCGACGAGGTCGATCGCCGCGAACGGGCCGGGCGCGCCGGCATGGCCGCGGATCGGCGGCAGCGCCGCGCCGCAGCGCAGGCGCAGGGTCAGCGTTCCGGCGCCGTCCATGGCGTCCCGGGCGTTCACCGCCATGTTGACCAGCGCGGTCTCGAACTGGCTGAGATCGACCCGGATGAAGCAGGGCCGCTCCGGCAGCTCGGTCACGACCGCGATGCGGGCGCCCGTGACCGTGTCGAGGAGGTCGGCCACGCCGCGCAGCCGCGCGCCGACGTCGAGGATCTCGGGCTTCAGCGCCTGTCGCCGCGCGAAGGCGAGGAGCTGGCCGGTGAGCTTCGCCGCGCGGTCCACCGTCTCCGAGACGGCGTTGAGGTAGCGGGACCGGCGCTCCTCCGCCAGGTCCGGCCGGCGGAGGAAGTCGACCGACGAGCGGATGATCGTCAGGAGGTTGTTGAAGTCGTGGGCGACACCGCCGGTGAGCTGGCCCACCGCCTCCAGCTTCTGCGACTGCCGCAGCGCCTCCTCGGCGTGCCGGAGCGCCTCGGCCTGGGCCTTCTCGGCGGTGACGTCGCGGCCGTAGGCGTAGACCTGCGCGCCCTCGACGGAGGTGCGCCACGAGATCAGCCGCAGGGTGCCGTCCCTGTGCCGGTAGCGGTTCTCGAAATCGGTCAGGTCGCGCGCCGCGGCGGCAGCTTCGAGCGCCTCCTGGGTCGCGCCCGCATCCTCGGGCCAGATGAAGTCCAGGAAGCTGCGCCCCACCACCGCGGCGGGCTCGTGCCCCAGGATCGTCTGCCAGGCCGGATTGACCGCGCGGAAGATGCCGTCGGCCCCGACCACGGCCAGCAGGTCGCGCGAGTTGCGCCAGACCCGGTCGTGCTCGGCCGTGCGCTCGGCCACGCGCTGCTCCAGGGTCAGGTTGAAGCGCACGAGCTCGGCCATGAGCCGCTTCTGGTCGTCGATGTCGGTGCTGGTGCCGACCCAGCGGGTGACAGCGCCGTCGGCGCCCAGGACCGGCTGCGCCCGGGCCAGGAACCAGCGATACGCGCCGTCGGCGCGGCGCAGGCGGTACTCGGACTGGTAGTCGGCCCGCGACCGGACGGCCGCCCGCCATTCCTCGTCGACCCGGTCCTGATCGTCGGGATGGATGATCCCCCGCCAGCCCGCGCCGTCGAGGGTGCCGGGCTCCCGGCCCGCGTAGGCGTAGACGCGCGCGTTGAACCAGTTCGCCGCCCCGGCCGCGTCGGTCGCCCAGACGAAGTTCGGCAGCACCTGCGACAGGACCCGGAACTGCGCCTCGCTGGCGCGCAGGGCTTCCTCGGCCTGCTTGCGGGCGGTGATGTCGATCGCCGTGCCGATCACCCGCACGCAGCGCGCGCCCTCGAAGATCCCGCGCCCCTTGGCGGCGACCCAGCGCACGACGCCGTCCTCCTTGCCGACGGTGCGGTACTCCACGTCGTAGACGGCGCGCCGCGCGGGATCGAGGGCGGAGGCGTAGGCCGCGCTCGTGGCCGCCCGGTCCTCGGGATGCAGGCCGGCGTAGTAATCGGCCATCGTGACCGGCACGTCGGCCGAGATGCCGAACATCGCCTTGACCCGCGCGGGCCAGAACAGGGTGTCGGCGACGACGTCGACGTCCCAGAGGCCGATCTCGGCCGCCTCGGTCGCGAGCCGCAGGCGCCGCTCGCTCTCCCGCAGCTGCTCCTCGGTCCGGCGGCGCACCGTGTCGTCGAGATGCAGCCCGTCCCAGACCAGCGTGTCGCCGACGCGGCGGGGGGCCGAGACGATGCGCGTCCAGACGTGGGTGCCGTCCGGCCGGCGCATGGGCGCCGCGACGTCGAAATGCGCGAGGTCGCGGATCGCGGCGGCCTCCGCCTCGGCGACCGCGGCGCGGTATTCCGGCAGGATCAGGTCGTAGGCGACCGCCGGGTCGGCGAGCACGTCCCCGGCCGCCAGGCCGGTCATGCGCTCGAAACCCTGCGACACGTAGAGGAAGCGCCGGTCGGCGCCGTCGGGGGCCATGGCGAGCTGGTAGACGTAGCCGCCCGGGAGGTGGTCGGCGAGGGCCCGGATCCGGGCCTCCGCCTCGCGCAGGCGCGCCTCGGCCTGGACGCGGCCGGTCGTCTCCGTGCAGGCGCAGTGCAGGCCGGCGACCCGGCCCGCCTCGTCGCGAACCGGCGCGTACGAGGCGGTGAACCAGGTCGGCTCGTCGTAGCCGTGCCGGTTCATGGTCAGCGGCATGTTCTCGGACCACGTCGCCGCACCGGCGAGCGCCCGGTCGATCAGGGGGCCGATCTCCGGCCAGATCTCCTTCCAGACGTCGCGGAAGCGCGCGCCGAGCGCCGCGGGATGCCTGTCGCCCAGGATCTCCGCGTAGGCGTCGTTGTAGAGGAAGACGAGGTCGGGCCCGAACGCCACGAACATCGGGAACCGCGATCCCAGGATCAGGCTCAGGGTCGCCCGCAGGCAGGGCGCCCAGCTGTCCGGCGGGCCGAGCGGCGAGCCGGACCAGTCGTGGGCGCGGATCCGGGCGCCCATCGCGCCGCCCTCCGCGAGGAAGGCCGGGGGCGCGGTCCCGACGGTCTCAGGCATCGGACCAGGCGCGTGACTCGGACATGGGGCGAGGAACCGGCGGGACAGGACAGCGCCATCGGTGCCCCAGCGGGCGGGTTCGCGCAACCGCGTCGGCGCGCACGCGCCGCCCGGGACACCGTGCGGGGCCCGCACGCCGTGTGGAGAACGCCCGGGAGAGCCCCAGAGACGCAAGCGGGACGCCCGCGCGACGTCCCCCTCAGGCGCTCCTGTCGCGGCCCGAGATCAGCCGGAGCTGCGCCGGCGGGCGCGCCGCCAGGGCGGCGGCGACCTTGCCCTCGAGTTCCCCGACGCGGAACGGCTTCAGCACGATCGCGTCGGCGCCGACGGCGCCGGCCTCGGTCAGGGCGGTGGTGTCGGCGAAGCCGGTGACGAACAGGACCGGCAGCGCCGGCCAGCGCTTCCGCACCTCCAGGGCCGTCTCGGCCCCGTTCATGCCCGGCATGGCGAAGTCCATCACGACGAGGTCGACGCCCGGATCCGCCTCCAGGGCGGCCAGGGCCTGGAGGCCCGAGGCCGCCTCGCGCACCGCGTAGCCGGCCTCGATCAGGCGGGTCGTCGTCACCTCGCGCACCTCGGCGTCGTCGTCGACCACGAGGAGCCGGGGGCCGCTCCCGGGCGGGTGCGTCCGCGCGGCCTCGGCCGCGGCCGGCAGGCGGGGCACGGCACCCTCGGGCTCCGCGGCCCGGGGCAGGTAGACCTTGATCGAGGTGCCCTCGCCCGCGACCGTGTCGATCCGGATGCCGCCGCCGGACTGCTTGACGAAGCCGTAGACCTGGGCAAGCCCGAGACCCGACCCCTTGCCGACTTCCTTGGTGGTGAAGAACGGCTCGAACACCCGGGCCAGCACGTCCGGCGTCATCCCGGTGCCGGTGTCGCTCACCGCCACCATGACGTAGGCGCCGGGCGCCGGCTGCTCGGGCCGAGTCGGCGCCCCGGTGACGCTGACATTGGCGGTCTCGATGGCGAGCCGGCCGCCCACCGCCATCGCGTCGCGGGCGTTGATGGCGAGGTTCAGGATCACCAGCTCGATCTGGGTGGCGTCGACCAGGGCCGGCCACAGGTCGGGCTGGAGGGTCGTCTCGATCCGGACCGCGCCGCCGATCGAGCTCTGCAGCAGGTCGCGCATCGACGCGACCGTCTGGTTGAGGCTGACCGGCGTCGGCTCCAGGCGCTGGCGCCGGGAGAAGGCGAGCAGCTGCGCGGTGAGCCGGGCGCCGCGCTCGGCGGCCCCGCGCATCATGGCGAGGCGGCGCTTCGAGCGGGTGTCGGACACGACCCTCTCGAGGAACTCGATGTTGCCGGCGATCACCGTCAGCAGGTTGTTGAAGTCGTGCGCGACGCCGCTCGTGAGCTGGCCGACCGCGTCCAGGCGCTGGGCGAGCCGCAGGGCGTCCTCCGCCCGCTCCCGCTCGACGATCTGGGCCTGGAGGGCCTCGTTCGCCGCGGCGAGTTCGCGGGTCCGCTCGGCGATGCGCACCTCCAGCGTCTCGTTGAGCGCTTGCAGGGCGGCCTCGGCCTCGCGCTTGTCGGCGCGGGCCCGCGCCTCGGCCAGCGCCCGGACGATCGTGCGCGGCATGCGGTCGAGGCGCTGCTTGACGACGTAGTCGGTGGCGCCGTTCTTCAGGGCCTCGACCGCGACGTCCTCGCCGAGCGTGCCCGAGCAGAAGATGAACGGCGTGTCGGGGCACTGCGCCCGGGCGATGCCGAGGGCGCTCACGCCGTCGAAGGTCGGCAGGACGTAGTCCGCCAGGATCAGGTCGTGCCGGCCGGCGACCGCCGCGCGGGCGAAGGCGTCGCGGGTCATCACCCGCTCGATCGCGACCGGGTGCCCGAGGGTCTCCAGCTCGGCCTCGATCAGCTCGGCGTCGAGGTCGCTGTCCTCCAGGTGGAGGACCCGCAGCGGCCCCGCGGAAGGTCCGATCACGCGTTCGATGGCCAGCCTCCCCGGTACGGCGGCGGCTCGTTGAGGAGGGCCCAGAACACGCCGATCTCCTTGATCGCCGCGAAGAACTCCTCGAAGGCGACCGGCTTCACCACGAAGGCGTTCACCCCGAGATCGTAGGAGCGCACGAGGTCGGTCTCCTCGCGGGACGAGGTCAGCATCACCACCGGCACCTGGCGGGTGACCGGGTCGCCCTTGATCTTGGCGAGCACCTCCAGGCCGTCGACCTTCGGCAGCTTCAGGTCGAGCAGGACCACCGCGGGGTCCTGGGCCTGCCGCTTCTCGTGCGCGCCCCGCCGGTAGATGAAGTCGAGGGCCTCGGCGCCGTCGCGGCAGATGACGATCTCGTTGGCGAGCTGGCTCGATTCGAGCGCCGCCAGCGTCAGCTCGATGTCGTTCGGGTTGTCCTCGACCAGGAGGATGGGCTTCAGTCCCGCCATCAGTGGGCCTCCTCCCGGATGGGCAGGGTGAAGTAGAAGGTGGCGCCCGCGCCGAGCCTGCCCTCGGCCCAGGTCCGGCCGCCGTGGCGCTCGACGATGCGGCGGACATTGGCGAGGCCGATGCCCGTGCCCTCGAACTCCTCGACCCGGTGCAGCCGCTGGAAGACGCCGAACAGCTTGTCGACGTAGGCCATGTCGAAGCCGGCGCCGTTGTCGCGCACGTAGTAAACCGCCTCGCCCTCCCGGGGCGGGAGGCTGCCCATCGCGATCACCGCCTCCGGGGTGCCGCGGGTGTACTTCACGGCGTTCGACAGCAGGTTCTCGATGACGAGCCGCAGCATCACCGGGTCGGCGTAGGCGCGGCCCAGGGGCGCGATCTCCCAGCGGAGGGTCCGGTCGGGGGTGACGTCGCGCAGGACCTTCCGGCGGACCTCCTCGACCAGGGCGTTCATGTCGCCCCAGACCTTGTTGAGGGCGTGCCGGCCCATCTGCGAGAAGCTCAGGAGGCTGTCGACCAGGGTGCCGGCCGAGAAGGCCGCCTCGATGATCGTCTCCACGTAGTGCCGGCCCTTGTCGGAGAGCTGGGCGCCCTCGCGGGTCTTGAGCAGGTTCGCGTAGCCGACGATGTGGCGGAACGGCGCGCGCAGGTCGTGGCTGACCGAGTACGAGAACGCCTCCAGCTCCTTATTCGAGCGCTGCAGCTCCTCGCTCATGGCGGCGAGCTCCTCGGCCCGGCGGAGCACGATGCCGAGCACCGAGGCGCGCAGGTCCTTGGCGGCCTCCACCTCCGGGTCGGACCAGGGCAGGGAGCGGCCCTGCACGGTCTCCTTCCAGATCTCGAACGACTTGCGCGGGTGCAGCCGGTCCGGGCCGCCCTCCGGGTCGGGCCGGACGGCCTTCACGGGGTTGCCGCCCCACTTCACCGTCCGCACGACCTCGGGCCTGAACCAGAGGATGTAGCTCGCGTACTTCTTCGAGACCGAGATCGCCAGGAGGCCGCTCGCCCGGTCGGCGAAGGCGGCGGCGGCCGGGAACGCCTCCGACAGGGCCTCGGAGACGAAGACCTCCTCGGCATCCTCGCGCTCGGACAGCCACCGATAGAGGGCGCGGACCTCGCGCTCGGTCGGCGTCGCCCCGAGCAGCCGGCAGCGGTCCGCCGTGACCACCGCGGCGCCGGTCGCGTCCACCAGGGCCAGGACGTCGTCGGGGTGGTTGAGCAGGCCGTCGACGAAGCTGTCCTCCTCGGCCATGAACGCGAGGAGGCGCGCCTGCACGGCGCCCAGCGCCAGCCGCTTCTCGGACTGGGCGCCGCGCTCGCGGGCCGAGAGCTGCAGGGCGAAGATCTGGGTGAGCACGTCGCAGGCATTGCGCGCCTGGAGGGGCACGCGCCTGGGCGCGCGGTTGTGGCAGGAGATCAGGCCCCAGAGGGCGCCGTCGACGAGGATCGACACCGACATGGACGCCATCGTGCCCATGTTGCGCATGTACTCGACATGGACCGGCGAGACCGAGCGCAGCACCGACTGGCTGAGGTCCAGCGGCTTGCCGGAAGGCGTGGTGGCCGGCCGGATCGGCACGGGGACGTAGCCGGCATCCGGAATGATGCGCAGCCGGTTCCGGCGGTAGAGCTCGCGCGCCTGGGCCGGGATGTCGGAGGCGGGGAAGCGCAGGTCGAGGTAGGAGGGCAGGACGCCGTTGCCGGCCTCCGCCAGCACCGTGCCGTGCCAGTCGCGGTCGAACCGGTAGACCAGGGCCCGGTCGAGGCCGGTGATCTGGCGGATGTCCTCGGCGACGAACTGGCAGAGGTCCTCGACGGTGCGGGCGGTCTGCAGGCGCTCGACGAAGGCCCGCAGGCGCGGGGTGAGCACGTCGACGCCGATCTCGGCCGCGGCCGCGTCGATCTCCTCCAGCTCCAGCACGACGAGTTCGTCGACCCGGTGGGCCGCAACCTCGTAGGCTTGGCGCCCGCCGGCGGTCTCCAGCGTCACCGTCCGGAGATAGAGGGCGCCGTCCTGGGGCTCCGCCGCCTCCAGGTGGTGGCGGACGACGGCCGCGAGGTCGGGCAGGGCCGCGTCGAGGACGGTGCCGACGGAGGCCGCCGCGGGGGCGTTGGCGCTCGCCTGGACGATGGTGAGGGACCGGGCCTCGAGGCCGAGCAGGAACCCGTGCGGCTGGACGCTGCCGACGATGTGGATGGGCTCGCGATCGCACGCGGTCAGGTCGAGACGCTGGGCCGCGCCGCTTCGAAGGTTCAAGCCGGGATTCGCCCCCTCACCGGGTCGGCCACAAAATTTAACGCCTGTTAACAGCCGGACCGGGCGGCTCCTATAGGCTTAAAGCACTGGTAAGGACGGCGCGCCCCGTCCCCGCGCGCGGTCGCCGTCGGGCTCAGAGGGCCGGAGCCGTTTCATCCGCTCCCCGCGCGCGACGCCAGGTCGCACGGCGGGGCTCCGGCGGTCCCGCGGGGCGCCGAGCCCTCTGAAGGGGTGGTGGACACCCGGAACCCGCCCCGGCGGTCCGGTAACCGGCGGCGAGGGACGCCGCGCCGTCAGCCGCGCCCCAGCGCGTAGAATTCCGGGTTGGGCCGCATGTTGCTGACGTTCGCCAGACGGTTCGACAGGCCGAAGAAGGCCGCGATGGCGGCGATGTCCCAGGCATCCGCGTCGTCGAAGCCGTGGGCCCTGAGCGCCGCGAACGCGGGCTCCCCGACCTGGTGCGCGGACTGGCTGACCAGCATGGCGAAGTCGAGCATCGCCTTCTGCCGGTCGGTGATGTCGGCCTTGCGGTAGTTGATCGCCACCTGGTCGGCGATCAGCGGATCCTTGGCGCGGATCCGGAGGATCGCCCCGTGGGCGATCACGCAGTACTGGCACTGGTTGATGGCCGAGGTCGCCACGACGATCATCTCGCGCTCGGCCTTGGTCAGGTTGCCCGGCCTGTCCATGAGCGCGTCGTGGTAGGCGAAGAAGGCCCGGAACTCGTCCGGACGGTGGGCGAGCACCAGGAACACGTTCGGGACGAAGCCGGACTTCTCCTGCACCGCCTCGATCCGCGCGCGGATGTCGTCCGGCAGCGTCTCCAGGCGGGGAATCGGGAAGCGGCCGATCGGGGCGTCTTCGGCTGGCACGGGGGCGCTCCTCGCAGATCGTCGCGGATCGAGCCGGCGCCCGGGGCCACCGGCCATCCCGGGCAGCCGATAGACCGAACGGTCGCGGCGGCGCAATCGCGCGCGGCCGCCGACGGCGACGTTTCCTCGCAGCCTCGACCTGACGTCTCGACCTGACGCCTCGACCTGACATGGCCCTCTCGGCCGGCCTCAACTCTGCCCGAAAGCTTCCGTTCGGTCCGTCCGAGATTCGGCGGTGCGCGTGCAGGCGCGCCGCGGGGAAGATGGTGTGCCGCGACCGATGACGCCTTCGCCGAAGCGCTCGCCGCCCTGGGGCAGCGGATCGAGGCCCGTCTCCCGCCAGGGCCGACGGTTGCCGAGCCCGCTCCGCGACTGAACCGGAGGCGTGACCGGATCGTCCGAAACCCGCTCGCCGATCGCTGACCGGCGACGCGCCGGTTCTCACCCCGCCCCGCACCGACGGATCCAACCCGCGAGCCCGACAGCCGTGCGAATCCCAGCCACGACCCGCATCCCGCGCCTGGCCCTGCTCCTGCCGGTGATCCTGCCGACGGCACTGTCGTCGGCCCTGCCGCGTCCGGCCCGGGCCGACGACAGCGTCGCGACCCTCGCGACCGGCGGTCTCGTCCTGGAGAAGACGGACCGGATCGCCCTCGTCTCCGAGGACCTCTTCCTGTCCGAGAAGGCGGTGCGCATCGTCTACCGCTTCCGCAACCTGACCGACCGGGACGTCGAGACGACGATCGCGTTCCCGATGCCCGACATCTCCGGGGGTCCCGACGCGATGCTGAACATCGCCGACCCGAAGCACGACAACTTCCTCCGCTTCACCACCGAGGTCGACGGCCGGCCGGTCGACTCGCAGGTCGAGCAGCGCGCCTTCGTCACGCCGGCCGGCAAGCCGGAGGTCGAGGTGACCGGGCGGCTGCGGAGCCTCGGCATCCCCCTCGTCCCGACGGTCGAGGCGACCGAGACCGCGCTGGCTGCCCTGGGTGCGGATCAGCGCCGCGGCCTCGTGGCGGACGGCCTCCTGGAGCCCCAGGACATGGGCAAGGGCACGACGAGCCTGTTCCCGGTCTGGACCCTGCGGTCGAAGTTCTGGCGCCGGCAGGTCTTCCCGGCGGGCCGCGACGTCGTCGTCCGGCAGAGCTACGTTCCGGGCGTCGGCGGCCTCTCCAGCCTGTCGTTCGGGACCCCGACCGAGGGCGCCGACGAGAAGGCCGAGTACGCGCGGAAATACTGCACGGACGCGGCCTTCCTGAAGGCGGCCCAGGGGCTCGCCCGCAGGATCGAGGCGGCGGGGGGCCGGGGGGTGCAGGCCTTCGAGCAGTACCTGTCCTACGTGATCACCTCCGGCGCCAACTGGGCCGGGCCGATCGGCACGTTCAAGCTGACCGTGGACAAGGGCGATCCGACGACGCTCGTGTCGTTCTGCGCCACCGGACTCCGCAAGACCGGCCCGACGACCTTCGAGAGCGTCGTGACGGATTACGTGCCCCGGCGCGACATCGACATCCTGATGCTCAAGACCACGACGGGCCGATGAGCGGCGGCGCGCCATCCTGCCCGGATCCGGAGGGCCCGACGGCCCGGGCCGGCCGGGACCGCGCGGCCGATCGCGTCCAGACCGCCACAGGAGGAATTCCGTGCGTAGCCAAGCCCGTCCGGCGCGCCTGAGCCCGCGATCGTTCCCCCGATCGATCCTCAGAACAAGCCTCGTCGGCGCAGTCTGTGCGCTCGGCACCGTCGGCGCCCGGGCAGCGCCGGATTGCGCCGGGATCCGGGACAGGGTCGAGACGCTGATCTGTGCCGACCCCGCCCTGACGCGGCTGGACGAGGAACTCAGGCGCCTGTTCGACCGGATCGTGGGCGAGACGCGCGGGGTCGACGGCGAGACCGGCCAGGCGATCGACACCTTCGGCGAGGACCACGCGCGCTGGCGCGCGCGGGTCCGCGATGCCTGCCCGGACACGGCCTGCCTGACGCGGGCCTACACCGCGCGGATCGCGCAGGTCCGGCGCGACTGGAGCCGGGCGCTGCCGGACACGCCGGCGCTGCGGCACGTGGTCAACGCCCGTTTCGGCTTCTCCGTCGACGTGCCCGCCGACCTCGTCGCGGAGCCGCCGCCGGACAACGGCGACGGGCAGGCCTTCCGCTCGGCCGACGGCCACCTGCACCTGACGGTGTCGGGCCTGAACGACGTGCTCGACCAGGATCTCGACGCCGTCGTGGCCGCGGACCGGAAGACCTGCCTGCGGCAGCCGCCGGAATACGCGGCGCGCAAGCCCGGCTGGATCGTGCTCTCCTGCACGACGGCGGCCGGGATCCTGTATCGGAAGACCCTGCTGGCGGGCGGCCGCGGCGGCGCCTTCGTCACCCTGCGCGTCCGCTACCCCGCGGCCGAGCAGGCGCGCTGGCAGGCGGCCGTCACCGCGGCCGCGACCTCGCTGCGGCTGACGGAACCGGGCCGGAGCGCCCGCTGACGGGGGCCCGGGTCCCGGACGCCCCCGGTCACCGCGAGAAGGTCGTGGCCGTCTGCGCGGTCGACACCATCATGTTGTAGTCGTTCACGATCCAGGTCACGTCGCGCCCGGCGCCGCGCCGGGCGTCGCCCCTGGCCTTGGCGAGCTTGTCGTCGAACTCGCGCAGCTTGCCCAGGAGCGCGCGGGGCCGGCTCTCGAACACGTGGAAGGAGTTCGGGTTGGCGGCGCTGTACCCGTCCATGTCCTTCACGGCGACGGCGTAGCGCCCGAGCGCGGCGTCGAAGGCCGCCATGTCGACGACCGGCTTGGCGTCGGTGGGCAGCAGGTCCATGACCTTGCGGCAGGCGGTCATCACGTTCGCGACGTGCCAGCGCGCCTTGCGGCCCTCCCGCGCCTCGAGGGCGGCGAGTTCCAGCGCGTCGCTCTTCTCCTTCTCGACCCGCAGCGCGGCGTCGACCTTGGCGCGCGCCGCCAGGAAGGCCGGCCCCGCGACGGCGAGCTTGGCGTGGAGCGCCTTGCCCTGCTCCATCTTGTCCGCGCGGTAATCCTGCCGCTCGTAGTAGCCCTCCGCCTCGGTGACCGTCGGGGCGAGCGCCTGATAGGCGGCGATGTAGGTCTTCACGGCGCCGTCGAGGTCCGGCATCGCGGGCGGCTGCGCCGTCGCGGCCTCCGCCTTCGCGATCTCGCCGCGCACGTCGTAGAGCCCGTAGAGGCCGTAGATGATCCGCTCGCGGCCGGTCGGACCGGTCTTCATGTTGACCCAGCTCTGATAGCGGCCGAGCGATTCCTGCGCCCGCAGGGTCCGGTTGAGGAGCCCGACATAGGCGTTGAGCTTGCGGATCGTCTCCTGAGCCGGATCGCTCTCGGGCTTGGTCGCCGGCCCCGCCGGTGCCGGGGCAGGGGCCTGCGCGGGGGCCTGCGCACGGGCCGGGGCGGCGGCGAGCAGCGCCGTCAGCATCAACCAAGTCGTCGTTCTCAGGCTCGTCGCTCTCATGGGCGCTGGGGATCCTCCGGATGGTTCTGCCCCTGTAGCCGGCGTTCCGCGCGAAGACCAGACGCGGGATCGGGTCGATCGCGCCCAATAGATCTCTCGGGATCGACAGCGGCGCGTCTATCGGGGCGTTCGACGATCACATCCCCGATCATCGTCGCGGGGACGATGATCTCGCGGGGCGTCGGAGCGCGAGGCCGGGAAGTCCATCGCGGGTGCCCGGAGCGTCTTCCCGGGCCTGCGGCGCGATCCGCCTCGTCCCGCGGCGGCGGATCGGGTAGAGGATCGGCCGATGCTCGACGGCCATCCCCGCATCCTGGCTGACCTGCGCGCCCGGCTGGCCGAGCCTCACCGGGTCTATCACGGCCAGGCGCATATCGACGCGCTGCTGGAGGCGTTCCGCGCCCGCCGCGGGACGGTCCGGGATCCCGACGCGGTGGAACTGGCGATCTGGTTCCACGACGCCGTCTACCGGCCGGGCGCCGCGGACAACGAGCGCCGCAGCGCCGCGCTCCTGCGGGCGCTGCCGGAGGGCGCGGTCCCGGCGCCCACGCTGGCGGCGGCCGAGACGATGATCCTGGCGACCGAGCGGCACGCCGTCCCGGACGGTCTCCCGGCCGCGCTCGCCGCGGACGTCGCGACCTTCCTCGACATGGACATGGCGATCCTGGGGGCGGCGCCCGCCGCCTACGACGGCTACGCCGCCGGCGTGGCGCGGGAATTCGTCCCAGTCGTGGGCGCGGACGCCTACCGGCAGGGGCGCGCCGCCTTCCTGCGGGGCGCCCTCGCATCCGGCCGGCCGCTGTTCGTCACCGCCCGGGCCCGGGCGGCGCTGGAGGGGCCGGCGCGGTCGAACATGCGGCGGGAGCTCGCGGCGCTGGGCCGGTGAGCCGCGGCGGCGCGGGACCCGGTCACGGATCGATGAGGTGCGGCACGAACCGGGCCCGGTCGGTCGTGATGAGGCCGTCCGACTCGCGCAGGCACAGGCCGGCGGGCCGGTCGCCGACCATCCAGCTGCCGACCAGCGCGCGGCGGCCCGCGAAATCGGGCAGCTCCGCCAGGGCCTGCCGCACGTAGCCCTCGCCGCCGTAGGGCCCCTCGTCGCGCGCCGCGACGGCGCCGTCGCGCACGATCAGCACGTTGGCGCCCTCGCGCCCGTAGAGGGGCTTCTTCACGAAGCTCCGGCCCAGCGCGGCCTTGGCGGGGTCCTCCTCGAAATAGGTCGGCAGCAGGTTGGGATGGCCCGGCGCCATTGCCCAGAGATGGGCCAGCAGCCCCTTGTTGGAGAGCACCGCCTTCCAGGGCGGCTCCAGGAACCGGGTCGCGGCCGCGCCGACCGCGCGGCCGAACGGGTCGGCGAACATCCACTCCCACGGGTAGAGCTTGAACAGGCAGCCGATCGGGGCGCCGGCCGCGTCCACGAAGCGCCCGTCCGCGTCGAGCCCGATCGCCTCGACCGGCAGGAAGGGAGCGGGGCGGCCGGCCTGGAGCGCGCAGTCCTGGAGATAGGCCAGCGTGCCGCGATCCTCCGGCGCGTCGGGGAAGCCCGCGAAGGCGACGCCCTCCGGGGGCGCCACGGCGGCGAGGCGCGCCACCAGCGCCTCGTGCAGGGTGTTGAACTGGTCGGCGCCGGCGGGGAGGCGCCCCCGCGCCAGCCCGTCCTCCAGCCAGAGCCACTGGAAGACCGCGCTCTCGTAGAGGGCGGTGGGCGTGTCGGCGTTGTACTCGAGGAGCTTGGCCGGCCCGTCGCCCCCGTAGCTGAAGTCGAAGCGCCCGTAGAGGCTGGGATCGCGCCGGTCCCAGCTCGCCCGGATCGCGTCCCAGGCGTGCTCGGGGATCCGCAGCGAGGCGAGGATCGCCGCGTCCCGGACCGCCCGGTCCACGAAGGCGAGGCAGAGGTCGTGCAGCGCGGCGCTCGGCGCCTCGATGGCGTCCTCGATCTCCGCGAGGCCGAAGGCGTAGTAGGCGCTCTCGTCCCAGTAGGGGGCGCCGTCGAATGTGTGGAAGGTGAAGCCGGCCCGCGCGGCGTGCTGGCGCCAGTCGGGCCGCTCCGGGACCGGCACGCGGCGCATCAGCCGCCCCCGAACCCGCCCCCGAACCCGCCGGCGCGGCCGCCCGAGCCTCCGGAGAACGCCGTCGCCCGCCCGGTGCCGCCGAAGCCGCCGCGGCTGATCGTGCGCGGGGTCGCGCTCGCGGTGCGGGCGACCGAGGCGGGGACGTGGACCCGCGAGGCGCCGCCCGCGTAGGCGACCCGCCCGCCCGCGCCGGTGCAGTAGCCGCCCCCATGCCCGGCCGTCGCGGTCCCGGCCTCGTCGCGCTCCTCCTCGGGCGCGTGCGGGTAGAGCGGCTGGACCGGCAGGTCCTGCGCGTCCGTGCGCCCCATCATGAAGGCGGCCATCACCGGCAGGTAGCGGCCGCGCGCGGCCTCCGTGACCTGCGCGCCCGGGGTGCAGCCGCCGGTCCCGTGGTGGCGCTGGCAATCGGCCTCGGTCTCGTAGCGCGGCGCCGTCGCCGCGTAGGTCTCCTGCGCGGTCTTGTAGGCGGCGATGCAGGCCTCGGCGCCGCGCAGCTGCTGGGCGATGCAGGCGCCGAGCGTCCCGTAGACGAGCGCCTCCTCCTCCCGCTGGGACGGGTCGAGGCCGCCGAGCGTCAGCGCGGCCGCGCCGGCACCGGCGACCAGGACCAGCGACACGGCGGCCGAGCGCTTGGAGCGGCGGGCAGCGGCGAAGCTGGCCCCGGGCCCGCAGGCGGCGTCGCCGGAGGCTGCGTCGGGACGTGGCGCGGTCTCCGTCACCGGCCCCTCAATAGGTCATCGAGGCGGCGTTCACGACGCCGCCCGCCAGCGAGGCCGCGCCGAGGAGGATCGCGGCGGCGGCGCGATCCTCCTCGATGCGCCGCGACAGGTCCGGCACCGCGAGGCGCACGAGCCAGTAGATCGCGATCTGGATCACCAGGGCGATCAGCCCCCAGATCAGGCAGTCGAGCAGCGACCGCGCGTTGTAGATCGCCACCGCCAGCGGCAGGGTGAAGCCGACCAGGCTCCCGCCCAGCGCGACGGCGGCCGCCGTCACGTCCCGGCGGATCAGCGCGAGCTCGTTGTGCGCGGTGGCGAGGGTGTAGATCAGCAGGTAGAGGCCGATCAGCCCGGTCGCGGTGCCGAGATAGAGCAGGAAATCGGGCAGTCCGGAGACGAGGGTCACGCAAGACCCGCCGTCTCGCCGGCCCCGATCGTCGCGCGCGCCGCCATCGGGCAGGTCTTCGGGTCGAATCGCCCGACGCGTGAGGCGAATGTCGGGGCTGATTGCTGCGCGCGGGACCGATTCACACGCGCGAATCCACGCAATTTCCCGCGCGGTGTCAAGCTTGTCGGGGATTTCAGGGGGTTAGACTGGCGGCAATACGCGCAGGACCCGCCTCGAAGGGCCCGCCTCGGAGGACCGGCCGCTACCAGACCAGCCGCTCGATCACCGCGTCCGGATGCACCGCCTGCCGGCCGAGCCAGTCCGCCACGTCGCCCAGGCGGTGATGCGCGGCCGTGACGCCGAGTTCCTCCGCGTGGATGCCGCGGGCCACCAGCAGGCTGGCGATGCCGAAGCCGCGGGCGCCGGCGATGTCGGTGCGGATCGCGTCGCCGATCGCCAGGACCCGCGCCGGGTCCACCGGGGCCCCGGCGAGCGCCGCCCCGGTGAGCGCCGCCCCCTTGGCGAGCGCCGCCTCGTAGACCGGGCGGTGGGGCTTGCCGGCGTAGACCACGGGGCCGCCGATCTCCGCGTAGGCCGCCGCGAGCAGGCCCGCGCAGGGGATCAGGCGGTTGCCGCTCTCCACGACGAGGTCCGGATTGGCGCAGATCATGGTCAGCCCGCGGGCGGCGAGGCGCTCCAGCTCCGGCCGGTAATCGTCCGGGGTCTCGCTGCGGTCGTCGAACAGGCCGGTGCAGACGACGAGGTCGGCCTCCGCCTCCGGGACGAGGCTGAGGTCGAGCCCCTGGAAGATGCCGAGGTCGCGCTCCGGCCCGAGATGCCGGATCCGGGCACCCGGGCGCGCGGCGATCAGGTCGTGGGTGAGGTCGCCCGAGGTCAGGATCGCGTCGTAGGCCTCCCGCGGCACGCCGAACCGGTCGAGGATGCGGCCGACGCCGTCGCCGGGCCGGGGCGCGTTCGAGACGAGGACGACCCGGCGCGGCCGCGCGCCCGGGAGGCCGCGGAAGCGGATCAGCGCCTCGCCGGCGGCCGTGTGGGCCGTCTGGCCGTCGTGCAGCACGCCCCAGACGTCGCAGAGGATCAGGTCGTACCGGTCGGCGACCTCGGCGAGGCCCTGGAGGGTCGGGATCGGCGCGGGGGTGGTGCTCATGGGAGGTCCTGGGGAGGTCCTGGATGCAAAAGGTCCGGGACCTTTTGTGGGAGCAGGGCAGCGCCCTGCGATACAGCAGGGCCGCGTCCTGACAACCCGCCAGAGCGCGCGGCCCTCCGGAAACCCCTTACGGGCGCCCCGCCGGTCCCAGCCGGTGCTCGGCGAAGAAATCGAGCATCGCCCGGGACGCGTCGGGCCCCTCGGGATCCGTATAGCTGCCGTCGGGGCGGCCCCCGGACCAGGCGTGGCCGGCGCCGCGCACCCGCCAATCCTCGACCACGACCCGGCCCGCCTCGTCCCGGTAGCGGGTGCGGGTGAAGGGGTGGCCGCGGCCCTCGAAGGTCTCCAACCGCGGCGTCAGCCCGGCGACCTTGGCCTGGGCCAGCACCTGGTCGGCGTTGCGCACGCTCACCGTGCCGTCGTCCTCGCCGTGGAAGATGATCGTCGGGACGCGGGTGGCGGGCGCCGGGGTGCCGAAGGCGGTCGGGGCGCCGAGGCCCGGGGCGCCGACCTGCATGGCCATCAGCGCCGAGCCGAGGTCCCGGGCGCAGCCGGCCGCGAGGCCCGAATGCACGCCGACGGCGGCGTAGAGATCCGGGTAGGCGCGGGCGATGTTGAGGGCGGCGGCGCCGCCGGCCGACAGGCCGGCGATGTAGACCCGGGCCGGGTCGATCGGGTGCTCCGCCATGATCGCGCGGGTGAGGCCCGCGATGATCGCCGGCTCGCCCGCGCCGCGGCCCTGGTCCCGGGGCTCGTACCAGTTCCAGCAGCGCTGGGCGTGGGCCTGGCGGCTCTGGGCCGGGTAGGCCACGAACACGCCGGCGCGCTCGGCGAGGGTGTTCATGCCGGTGCCGGCGGCGAAATCGTCCGGGTTCTGCGTGCAGCCGTGCAGCATCACGATCAGCGGCGCCGCCCGGTCCGGGTGGCTCGGGATGAACAGCTTGTACTCGCGGGTGCCGGCGGGCTCGGCATGGGTCAGGGACACGAAGCGGCCCCCGGTCCCGCCCGCCCGGTCGGCGGGCGGCGGGGCCGGCGACCGGAGCGGGTTGCCGAGCCCCTTCAGCACCGGCGCGAGCCCGCGCACGACCTGCCCCACCACCTCGCGCATCCGCGTCCCGGACTCCGCCGCGGGACTGCGCGTCTCGGCGGCCGGCGCGTCGCGGCGCGCGGGAGGCTGCGGCGCGGCCGACGGATCGGCGGGCGGAGCCTTCTGCCCCCCGAGGCTGCGCTGGATGAGGGCGGTCGCCTCCTCAAGCCGGCCGAGGCCGGTCAGGCGAGTGGCCTCGATCATGTCGGCGAAGGGTGACGGGCCGGTCTTGTCGTCGCGCTGTCCGTCGCGACTGCCGAAATCCTCGGTCATGCGTGCGCGCCTCACTGCCTCAGCATCTCCGTCACGGCCGGATCCGGCGCGCCCGTGCCTCCCCCGAGGGAACGCACCGGCACCGCGCGGGCCAGCCTCCGTCACCCCGCGAGAGGCTCCGTCGACGGCGTTTTGTGCATTGCAATAAACGCCCCTGTGCGATGCGGCAACAGCCGGCGGCGCGCGGCAGGCGTGCGGATCGGAGAGCGGGACGGACCGGCGATCAGGCCGGATCGTCCGCCCCGATATACTCGGCCCAGATCGCGGCAGGACCGAGGCTCGCGCGGAAGCTGTCGTGCCGGGCGCGCTCTGCATCCGTGAGGCGAGACCGGTAGGGGCGGGGCGCCGCCGGAGCCGCCGACGCCAGGGCCGCCGAGCC
The DNA here is from genome assembly GCF_900107945.1 of Methylobacterium sp. 190mf. Classification (NCBI taxonomy): domain Bacteria; kingdom Pseudomonadati; phylum Pseudomonadota; class Alphaproteobacteria; order Hyphomicrobiales; family Methylobacteriaceae; genus Methylobacterium; species Methylobacterium sp. 190mf. The sequence continues at coordinate 37,778 of NZ_FNVI01000014.1, forward strand.
GGCCACCGGGGCGGCTGTCGTGGCCTCCAGGAGGCCGAGGCTGGTCTGCTTGCCGCCGAGCAGCTCGACGTAGACCTCGGCCAGGATCTGCGCGTCGAGGAGCGCCCCGTGCTTGGTGCGCCGGGTGTTGTCGATGCTGTAGCGGCTGCAGAGGGCGTCGAGGTTGTTGGCCGCGCCCGGGTGCTTGCGCCGGGCCATCGGCAGGGTGTCGACGACGTCCTCCAGCTGGATCGGCGGCGGGGCGTTCGCGCCGAGCCGGGCGTATTCCATGTTGAGGAAGCCGACGTCGAAGGGCGCGTTGTGGATCACGAGCCGCCCGTCGGCCAGGAAGGCCAGCAACTCGCCGACGATCTCGGCGAAGAGCGGCTTGTCGGCGAGGAACGCGTCGGACAGGCCGTGGACGTTGAAGGCGCCCTCGGAGACCGGCCGCTGCGGGTTGCAGTAGCGGTGGAAGGTCCGGCCGGTGGGGATGTGGTTGAGGAGCTCCACCGCGCCGATCTCGATCAGCCGGTCGCCTCCCTTCGCCTCCGTGCCGGTGGTCTCGGTGTCGAGGACGATCTCGCGCAGCATGGGTCTCGCGACTCGCGGGGGGGGTGGGGGCGGACCCTAGCGGGATAAGCCCGAGCGGTTAACCCGCCCTGCACGGCCGTCCCCGTCCATCACCGTCGACCAACCGTCGAGCGCCTCGCCCTACCGAGAGGTGTTGCGGTAGACGCAGACGGGTCCCCGGTCCTCGTAGCCGCCCGGGCAGGCGGTGACGCAGGCGCCGGCCGCGACCTTCTTCGGCGGCGGGCAGTTGGCGGCGTACTGGGCCTGCGCAGGCCCGGCCACCAGCAGCGCGAGAAGGGTTGCGGCCCGGATGCCGCCCGACCGAATGCGATCAATCCCGCCCCAGCGCCGCGCCATCACGTCCATCCTGCCGTCCGTATTCCCCCCGGAACACAACCGCAGATATTCAATCCTCCGGGCGTTTCATCCGTCGCCGCGGTGCGGCGGCGCACGGTGCGCCGTCAGTCGCTCGACGATCCGCGCGACCGCGGCCTCGGCGGCGGCGAAACCCCGGCCCGTGTCGATGACGAAATCTGCCCGGGCGCGCTTCTCGGCGTCGGGCATCTGCTTGGCCAGGATCGCCGCGAAGGCCGCCTCGGTCATGCCGGGACGCGCGAGCACCCGGTCACGCTGGATCTCGGGCGGGGCGCTCACCACCGCGACCGCGTCGCAGCGGCCCTCGCCGCCGGTCTCGTAGAGGAGCGGAACGTCGAGGACGACCAGCGGCGCCGCCGCGTGCCGCGCCAGGAAGTCCGTGCTGGCCGCCCGGACCAGGGGATGGACGATGGCCTCCAGCGCCGCCATCCGGTCGGGCGCGTCGAGCACCGCGGCGCGCAGCCGCGCCCGGTCGACGCCGCCGTCGTCGCCGAGCACGCCGGGAAAGGCCGCGCCGATCGCCGCGGCGGCCGCGCCGCCCGGCCCGTAGAGGGCGTGGACGGCGGCGTCGGCGTCGTGGACCGGGACGCCGCGCTCCGCGAACATCCGGGCCGTGGCCGACTTGCCCATGCCGATCGAGCCGGTGAGCCCGAGGATGACGGGTCCGGATCCGGCCTTCGGGGTCATCCGGCGAGGTCCGCCACGATCCGGTCGCGCAGCTCGGGGGTGACGGCGGGGCGCGGGCCGAACCACGCCGCGAAGCCCGGCACCGCCTGGTGCAGCAGCATGCCGAGCCCGTCCACGGCGGCGAGCCCCCGCCGCCGCGCCGCCGCCAGGAGCTCGGTCTCCAGGGGCGCGTAGACGATGTCGGCCACGGCCGCGTCCGCCGGCAGGGGCGACAGGTCGACGGCGAGGGGCGGCTGGCCCTTCATGCCCAGGGACGTGGTGTTGACGAGGAGGCCTGTTCCGGGAAGCGCCGCCGGCAGGTCGTCCCAGGCGAGCGCCGCGCCGACGCCCGGCGCGAGGGCCGCCACCGCCTCGGCCCGGGCCGCGGTGCGGTTGGCGACCCAGACGCGCCGCAGGCCGCGCTCGGCGAGCCCGACCACGATCGCCCGCGCCGCGCCGCCGGCGCCGAGCACCAGGGCGGTGCCGCCCGCCCGGTCCGGCCAGGCCGCGCCCAGGCTGTGGTCGAGATGGGCGCAGAAGCCCGGCGCGTCGGTGTTGTCGCCGCGGATCCGCCCGTCCGGCCCGACCACCAGGGTGTTGACCGCGCCGATGGTCTTCGCCCGCGGCGTGAGCGTGTCCACCAGAGCGAAGGCCGCCTCCTTGTGGGGGATGGTGACGTTGCCGCCCCGGTAGCCGGACGCGGGCAGGGCGCGGATGAAGTCCGGAAAGGCCTCCGGGGCCACGTCGAGCCGCTCGTAGGAGCCCGGGATCCCGTGCACGGCGAGCCAGTGGCCGTGGATCAGCGGCGAGCGCGAGTGGGCGATCGGGTGGCCGACCACGAAGGCGCGGGGCTGGGCGCCGCTCACGCCGCGCAATCCTGCGCGAGGCGGCAGGCCGGGCCGCCGGCCTCCTCGACCTGGAGGGTGGCGTGGCCGATGCCGAACCGGTCGCGCAGGCCCTCGGCGGTCTCGGCGAGGAAGCCGTTGCCGGGCTGGCGGTGGGCCTGATGCCCCTCCTGCATCACGAGATGGACCGTCAGGGCGACGCTGGTGGTGCTCATGGGCCAGATATGCAGGTCGTGGAGGCCGGCGACGCCCGGCCGCTCGAGGAGGAAGCCGGTCACCGCGTCCGGGGAGATCTCCGGCGGCACGGCGTCGAGGGACATGGCCACGCTGTCGCGCAGCAGGCCCCAGGTCGCCCAGACCACCAGGGCGGCGATGACGAGGCTGACCGCCGGGTCGAGCCAGGCGAGGCCGGTGAGCTGGATCACGAGGCCCGCCACCACGACCCCGGCCGAGACGGCGGCGTCGGCCACCATGTGGAGGAACGCGCCGCGGACGTTGATGTCGCCCTTGGCGCCGCTGGCGAAGAGCCACGCGGTTAGGCCGTTGACCAGGATTCCCACCGCCGCCACCACCATCACGGTCGTGCCCGCGACGGGCTCCGGGTGGACCAGCCGGACCAGCGCCTCCCAGATCACCGCCCCCATGGCGATGAGCAGGAACACGGCGTTGAACAGGGCGGCCAGGATCGAGGAGCCGCGGTAACCGTAGGTGAAGCGCGCGCTGGCGCGGCGGCGCACCAGGATCGCGGCGATCCAGGCCGCCGCGAGGCCCAGCACGTCCGAGAGGTTGTGGCCGGCATCGGCCACCAGCGACATGGAGTTGCTGAGGTAGCCGTAGGCCGCCTCGATCACCACGAAGGCGGTGTTGAGCACGATGCCGATGGCGAAGGCCGTGCCGAAATCCTTCGGCGCGTGCGCGTGGCCGCCGAGGCCGCCATGGGCATGACCGCCGTGGGAATGCCCCCCGTGGCCGCCGTGCGAATGGTCGTGTCCCGCCAAGGCGGTACTCCCTCAGAAAGCCAGAAGCCCGGCGGCCCGCAGCCGCGCGAGGAGCGGCAGAAGCGGCAGGCCCAGCACGGTGCTGTGATCGCCCGCGACCGATTCGAACAGGTGGATCCCCGGCCCCTCGAGCTGATAGCCGCCGACGCTCGCCCGCACGCGCTCCGCGCCGGCGCAGTCCACATAGGCCGCGATCGCCCTTTCATCGAGGGGGCGCAGGGTCAGCCGCGCGGTCTCCACGAAGGCGTCCTCGACCGCCCCGGCCAGGACCACGGCGGAATGAAGGGCGTGGGTGCGCCCGGACAGACGGGCGAGCTGGGCCCGGGCCGACGCGCCGTCGGCCGGCTTGTGGAACACGGTGCCGTCGAGGTCGAGCACCTGGTCGGCGCCGAGGACGATCCGCCCGGGATAGCGCGCCGCCACCGACTCGGCCTTGGCGCGGGCGAGGTGCAGGGCGAGGTCGGGCGGGGACAGGCCGGCGCTCGCCGCCTCGAGGGCGCGCTCGTCGACGTCCGGGGCGGCGGTCTCGACCGGCAGGGCGGCGCTCTCCAGGAGGAGGCGCCTCGTCGGGCTGGTCGAGGCGAGGAGGAGCGGATCCGGACCGGTCCAGGGCGAGCGGGGCATCGGGCCAGTGTCACGGATCCGGGGATCGGTGCAAGCCGGGCTGCGACGAGCCCCGCCGCCGGGATGGACCGGCCGGCGGGGCTGTCGCGGGGCCGATACGCTACCTGGCGCCCGGATGGAACCTTGGCAGAGGCCGGTTAGGAGACGGTCAACGGCCCGATCGGGCCGGAATCGCGTTTCGTGCCGCCGCGGGACAGGCGTTCCGCACGGCGGGCGCGACCCACGTCCCATCCGCTCCCCGATCCTGAGGGACCGGAGCGCAGGGACGTGACCCAGGCCAGCGCGCGGCTTGCCGCCGTGGCGCTGCCTGGATCGCTCCGCTCGCGGGGACGGCGGCGATGCCCGCGGCCGGGGACGGCCTCAGGTGTTCATCGAGTCGAAGAAGTCGCCGTTGCTCTTGGTCTGGCGCAGCTTGTCGAGCAGGAACTCGATCGCGTCGGTGACGCCCATCGGGTTGAGGATGCGGCGCAGCACGTAGGTCTTCTTGAGCGAATCCGGCGGGACCAGCAGCTCCTCCTTGCGGGTGCCCGAGCGGGTGATGTCGATCGCCGGGAAGATGCGCTTGTCGGAGACCTTGCGGTCCAGGATGATCTCGGAGTTGCCGGTGCCCTTGAACTCCTCGAAGATCACCTCGTCCATGCGCGAGCCGGTGTCGATCAGCGCCGTGGCGATGATCGAGAGCGAGCCGCCCTCCTCGATGTTGCGGGCGGCGCCGAAGAAGCGCTTGGGCCGCTGCAGGGCGTTGGCGTCGACGCCGCCGGTCAGCACCTTGCCGGAGGACGGCACCACGGTGTTGTAGGCGCGGCCGAGGCGCGTGATGGAATCCAGCAGGATCACCACATCGCGCCCGTGCTCCACGAGGCGCTTGGCCTTCTCGATCACCATCTCGGCGACCTGCACGTGGCGGGTGGCCGGCTCGTCGAAGGTCGAGGCGATGACCTCGCCCTTCACCGAGCGCTGCATGTCGGTGACCTCCTCGGGCCGCTCGTCGATGAGCAGCACGATCAGGTAGCACTCGGGGTGGTTGAGGGTGATCGACTGCGCGATGTTCTGCATCAGCACGGTCTTACCCGTGCGCGGCGGCGCCACGATCAGGGCGCGCTGGCCCTTGCCGATCGGCGCCACGATGTCGATGATCCGCGGCGAGAAATCCTTCTTGGTCGGGTTGTCCAGCTCGAGCTTGAACCGCTTCGTCGGGAAGAGCGGCGTCAGGTTGTCGAAGTGGACCTTGTGCTTGATCTTCTCGGGGTTCTCGAAGTTGATCGTGTTGACCTTGAGGAGCGCGAAGTAGCGCTCGCCGTCCTTCGGGCCGCGGATCGGGCCCTCGACGGTGTCGCCGGTCCGCAGGCCGAAGCGGCGGATCTGAGTCGGCGAGATGTAGATGTCGTCCGGGCCGGGCAGGTAGTTCGAGTCGGAGGAGCGCAGGAAGCCGAAGCCGTCCTGCAGCACCTCGACGGTGCCCGAGCCGATGATCTCGACCTCCTTGGCAGCGAGCTGCTTCAGGATCGCGAACATCAGCTCCTGCTTGCGCATGGTCGAGGCGTTCTCGACCTCGACCTCCTCGGCGAAGGCCGTCAGGTCGGTCGGCGTCTTCGACTTGAGGTCCTGGAGCTTGACCTCGCGGACGCCCTCGAGGGCGGCCGGCATGGTGGGGCGATCGGCGGGCACATCGGCGGGCTCCGCGGTCTCGATGTCGTCGGCGAGGGCGTCGGGATTTGGCGTCATGGGGGTATCTTGCAACCGACGGAGTAGGTGGGAGGGCCGGTTCAGTGCCAGGTGCCCGGGGGATGGGCGCCGGAGAGCGGGCCGCGCTGCGGCGAGGGGCCCGGGGTCAGGTTGGCGAAACCGATGAGGCAGGACCCTCGCGGCTCACGGGCGCGCTGCGGCGCAGACCTTGTGATGAGGGCCCCACACAGATAACGCCTTTTTCGCCGGCACTCAAGGGCCTGGGGCGGTCGACCGAGACGCCGGCGGCGCGGTGACGGGCGGGACGACCGGCAGGGTCACCGGCGAGGCCTCGCTTGGGCGCCGTGCCGCGGTTACACAGGCCTCGTCGAGCCGAGCCGGGGCCGGGTTTCGGAACCGGGCCCGCGCGCGGCCGTTCCCCGTCCCGGTGCTGCAGCGCAGCAGACCGTCGAATCGAGAGTTCCCCTGACTGCCATGCGCGACGACGCCACCGGACGCACCCTGACCACGCACGAGCCGCGCCGGATCCCCTGGCTCGACATCGTTTTCGGCTTCGGCCCGATGGTGCCGATCGCCGTCGGCACCGCCGTGGCGTGGTGGCTGAACGGCAAGCCCCTCGACTACCTCGTGGCGCTGTTCACCCTGCTCTACGCCGCCTCGATCCTGCTGTTCCTGGCCGGCGTGCGCCGCGGCGTCAGCTTCCGGACCGAGGGCGGCCCGCAAGTGTCGCAGATCGTGACCATGCTGGTCCTCTACGGCCTCGGCCTGGGTAGCCTGTTCGCGGCGGTGATGGGCAAGGCGGTGCCGGCGCTGGCGATGCTGATCCTCGGCTACGCGGCCATCGGGATCCTCGACCCGATCGCGGCGCGCGCCGGCGAGGTGCCGCTGGCGCATGCCCGCCTGCGGCCGCTGCAGATGCCGATCGCCGTGGTGAGCCTCGCGGCCCTGCTCTGGCTCAAGCTGACGGCACCGTACTGAGTTTTTTGCCGGGCGAACCGCGCCCTGTTCCGGCGCACGGAGGCGCGCAGCACCCGTCCGACGCGGTTCCCGCTTCGACGCTTCGGCTGATGCGCCTCACCCGTCATCACGGGCGGAGCGAAGTGACCCAGGGGTGCGCGACTTCGACAGGCGTGGCGCGGCCCCGGATTGCTTCGCTCCGCTCGCAAGGACGACGGCGCCGTCTCGCGCGGGATGGCCGGGTGCCGGGAGAGCCCGCAAACCGAATTCCCCTTTCGCCCGGCATGCTCTAGAGCCCGGCCGCAGGATCTCCGCCCGCCGGAGACGATCGAAGATTCGATGCGGGACCCGGATTCCGGGACCGCGAGAAGCGAATGCACCCATGTCCAAGCCCGACACCCCGAAGGCCGAGAAGGCCGAGACCCTGAAGCCCCGCCTGCCGCGCGGCTTCGTCGACCGGCGCGCCGGCGAGATCGCCGCGCAGGGCCGGATGCTGGAGACGATCCGCAGGAGCTTCGAGCTCTACGGGTTCGAGGCCCTGGAGACGCCCTTCGTCGAGTACACCGAGGCTCTGGGCAAGTTCCTGCCCGACCTCGACCGCCCGAACGCAGGCGTGTTCTCGTTCCAGGACGACGACGAGGCGTGGCTGTCGCTCCGCTACGACCTGACGGCGCCGCTGGCCCGGTTCGTGGCCGAGAACTACGACGCCCTGCCCAAGCCCTATCGCAGCTACCGGGCCGGCTACGTCTTCCGCAACGAGAAGCCGGGGCCCGGCCGCTTCCGCCAGTTCATGCAGTTCGACGCCGACATCGTCGGCGCCGGCAGCGTGGCGGCCGATGCCGAGACCTGCATGCTGATGGCCGACACGCTGAACCGCCTCGGGCTGGGCGGGCAGTACGTCGTGAAGGTCAACAACCGGAAGGTGCTCGACGGCGTCATGGAGGCGATCGGGCTCGCCGGTCCCGACAAGGCCGGCCAGCGCCTCACCGTGCTGCGGGCGATCGACAAGCTCGACCGGCTCGGCGTTGACGGCGTGCGCGACCTGCTCGGCGCCGGCCGCAAGGACGAGAGCGGCGACTTCACCAAGGGCGCGGGCCTCGACGCGGCGGCGGTCGGCCGGATCCTCGCCTACGTGTCGTTCCAGGCCGATGCCGCGGACGGCGCCGACAAGGTGGCGTTCTGGGAAAAGTTCTTCGGCGGCTGGCACGAGGCGGTCGGCGATTCCGAGACCGGGCGCGAGGGCATCGCCGAGCTGCATGCGATCATGCGCCTCTGCGCCGCCGCCGGCTACGGCCACGACGTGATCCGGGCCGATCCCAGCGTGGTGCGCGGCCTCGAGTACTACACCGGCCCGGTCTACGAGGCCGAGCTGACCTTCCCGGTCACCAACGAGGACGGCCAGACCGTGCGCTTCGGCTCCGTGGCGGGCGGCGGGCGCTACGACGGCCTCGTCGGGCGGTTCCGGGCCGAGCCGGTCCCGGCCACCGGCTTCTCGATCGGCGTCTCGCGGCTGTTCTCGGCCCTGCAGCTCGTGGGCAGCCCCCTGATCGCCGGCGCCGAGGCGCCCGGGCCGGTGGTGGTGCTGGTCCTCGACCGGGAGAACATGGCCGATTACCAGCGGCTCGTCGCACTCCTGCGCGCCGACGGCATCCGGGCCGAGCTCTACCTCGGCGCCGCCGGCATGAAGGCGCAGATGAAGTACGCCGACCGCCGCCGCGCCCCCGTGGCGGTGATCCAGGGCTCGAACGAGCGCCTGGCCGGCGAGGTCCAGATCAAGGACCTGATCGAGGGCGCCCGCGCGGCCGAGTCCATCGCCAGCAACGCCGAGTGGAAGGCCGCGCGGCCGGCGCAGTTCTCGTGTCCCGAGGCCGACCTGGTGGCGCAGGTCCGCGCCGTGCTGGCCCGGCATTTTCCGTCAACGGAGATCTGAGACACGCGCGCATCGAACCGCGCATCGAACGCAGGGGCTCCGGCGGCGTTGTCGTCGGTCGGTGCCGCGGAGATGTCGGGATGCGCGCGAAGATCCTCGTCCTGTCCCTCGGCCTGATCTGCGCCGGCGCGGGACCCGTCTGGGCCGCGCGGCCGATCCTCGACCGGCTGCCCAGCGCCGTCGCGCAGGCCACGCCCGGGACCGGCAGCGCGCCGATCCTGAGCGCCGGGATCGCGGGGGCGCCGGCCCTGACGGTGCTGGCCCGCCGCAAGCCGGCCCGGCGCCCGCGCGGCGCGCGCCTCGGCAGCTTCCGGCCGCTCTGAGCCGGTCACGCCCCTGATCCCGTAACGGAGACGGGTCCCGGCGCGGGATCCACCCGGGACTGCGCAGTCCTGCGCGGCGCGCCGGCCCCACGCTTCCCGGGTGCGTGTCGCCAAGTCCGGTCGCGGTTGCTACAGAGCGCCCGCGAGGTGGATTGCCCCGCGAGGTGGATCGCGATGACACGACCGGAGGCGGGCGAGACGGGGGCGGGGGACGCGGCGCGCGCGCGGCTCTCCGCGCATCTGGCGGCGGCGGGCTACCGGCCCGTGACGCCGCCGGTGCTGCAGCCGCTGGAGCCGTTCCTCGAACTGTCGGGCGAGGATATCCGCCGGCGGATCTTCGTCACCCAGGATGCGGGCGGGGCCGAGCTGTGCCTGCGGCCCGAATTCACCATTCCCGTCTGCCGCCTGCACCGGGCGGAGGCTGACGGGCAGGCGGCCGATTACAGCTATTGCGGCCCGGTCTTCCGGCTCGCCGCCGACGAGCCGGACGAGTTCTTCCAGGCCGGGATCGAGTCGATCGGGCGCACCGACACGCCGGCGGCCGACGCCGAGGTGCTGGGCCTCGCGCTGGAGGGCCTCGCCCTGTTCGGCCGGACCGACCCGGCAGTGCGGCTCGGCGATATGGGCCTGACCGTGGCGCTCCTCGACGGGCTCGCGGTCCCGCCCGCCGCCAAGCGCCGGACGCTCCGGGCGCTGGCCGCCGGGCGCTCGCTGGACGCCGTCACCAACGGCGCCGAGGGCACCCGTCCCGAGGATCCCCACGCGGGCCTGCTCGCGGCGATCCAGGGCCAGGACCCGCGGGGCGTGCGCGCCTTCGTGGAGGACGTGCTGGCGATCGCCGGGATCTCGGCGGTGGGCGGGCGCAGCGCCGGCGAGATCGCCGAGCGCTTCCTCGCCAAGGCCTCCGCGCAGGCCCATGGCGGCGCCGGGCTCAACACCGAGAACCGCGCGCTCCTCGACCGCTACCGGGCGATCGCCGGCCATCCGGACGCCGCCGCCCGCGACCTGCGGGCGCTCGTCGCCGACGCGGGCCTGCGGCACGACGCCCTCGCGGCCGCCCTCGACCTGTTCGAGGAGCGCACCGGCTTCATCGCGGCCCGCGGCCTGCCGATCGAGCGCTTCCGCTTCCAGGGCGGCTTCGCCCGCAACCTCGACTACTACACCGGCTTCATCTTCGAGGTGACCGAGCGGGACGGCCCGACCCTGGTCGGCGGCGGCCGCTACGACGGCCTGCTCGGCCATCTCGGCAGCCCGGCGCCGTTGCCGGCGGTGGGATGCACCTTCTGGATCGAGCGCGTGGCGGGAGCCGGCCGATGAGTGCCTCGGACGCGGCCGCCATGCCGCTGATCCTCGCCGTCCCGTCCAAGGGCCGCCTGCAGGAGAATGCCAGCGCGTTCTTCGGCCGGGCCGGGCTGAAGCTCGCGCAGGGCGCGGGCGCCCGCGACTACCGGGGCAAGCTCATCGGCGTGCCCGACGTCGAGGTGCGCTACCTCTCGGCCTCCGAAATCGCCGCGCAGCTCGCCTCGGGCGCCGCCCATCTCGGCGTCACCGGCGAGGATCTGATCCGCGAGACCCTGCCGGACGTGCGCGACCAGGTCGAGCTGCTGACGCCGCTCGGCTTCGGCAACGCCACCGTGGTGGTGGCCGTGCCCCAGGCCTGGATCGACGTGCGCGACATGTCCGACCTCGACGAGGTCGCGGCCGGCATGCGGACCCGCCACGGCCGGCGCCTGCGGGTCGCCACCAAGTACGTGAACCTGACCCGCCGGTTCTTCGCCGAGAAGGGCGTCGCCGATTACCGGATCGTCGAGAGCCTGGGCGCCACCGAGGGGGCGCCGGCGGCGGGCTCGGCCGAGATCGTGGTCGACATCACCACCACGGGGGCGACGCTCTCGGCCAACGCCCTGAAGGTGCTGGACGACGGCATCATCCTGCGCTCGGAGGCGAACCTCGTCGCCTCGCTGAAGGCCCCCTGGGGCGAGGGCCAGCGGGCCGCGCTCCGCACGGTGCTCGGCCGCATCGCCGCCGAGGAGCGCGCCCGGACCACCCGCGAGGTGCGCGCCGCCCTGCCGGAGAGCGGTACGATCGACCTCGCCACGATCGCGGGCCTGCACGAGGCCGAATTGCCCTACGGCGCGCCGCGGGGGCCGGAGAGCGAGATCGTCCTGCGCTGCCGGGAGGCCGCGGTGTTCGAGCTCGCCGGCGCCCTGGTCGAGGCCGGCGCGCGGGCCGTCACGGTGCGGCGGGTCGACTACGCCTTCGCGGCCGAGAACCCGCTGGCGGAGCGGCTCCTGGCGCGGCTCTGAGACCGCCGCGCGATGGAGCCGAGATGGAGCTGAAATGGCTCGAGGACTTCCTGAGCCTCGCGCGCACCGGCAGCTTCTCGCGCTCGGCGATCGAGCGCCACGTCACCCAGCCGGCCTTCGGCCGCCGCATCCGGGCGCTCGAGGGCTGGCTCGGCGTCGCGCTGGTCGACCGCAGCACCTACCCGACGGCCCTGACGCCGGAGGGCCGGCTGTTCCTGGAGACCGCCGAGGAGACCGTGCGGCGGCTCCACGGCAGCCGCGACGCGCTCCGCGCCCGGATCCGGCCGCCGCCGCGGACCGTTTCGGTGGCGGCGCTCCACACCCTGGCGCTGACCGTCTTCCCGGGCTGGTTCCGCGACGTCGAGGCCCGCACCGGGCCGCTCGGCAGCCGGCTCCTGCCGGACGATTTCCACGCCTGCGTGCAGGCGCTGGCCGAGGGCGGCTACGACCTGCTGCTGACCTACCACCATCCCCTGGTGCCGATCCCCCTCGACCCGGCCGCCTTCCCGCACTTGTCCATCGGCCGGGACAGCCTCGTGCCGGTGCACCGGCCGGGGCCGGCCGCGGGCCGGCCCGGGCTCGGCTATCCCCGGGACTCGTTCCTGGGCCGGGTCGCGGCGCTCGCCGGTGACGGGGCGGCGGCCGCCCACGTCAACGAGAACGCCATGGCGGAGGCCCTGAAGTTCATGGTCCTCGCGGGCCACGGCCGCGCGTGGCTGCCCGAGAGCCTCGTCGCCCGCGAGCTCGCCGACGGCAGCCTCGTGGCGGCCGGGCCGGGCACGCCGCTGGAGATCCGGCTCTACCGCAGGGCCGGGCGCGGCGGCGCGGTCGCGGCGGTCTGGGCCGCGGCCGCCGCCCTGGCGGCCGAACTCTAGGAACCGATGCCAGATCGGCATGGCCGGTGCCGACACGGCATTGGATTCCCGCCCCGCCGCGGCCCATCACGGCGGCCGCGACGGTCGGAGGCGGCGATGCTCGGTGTACTCGGCGGGATGGGCCCGATGGCCACGGTTGATTTCCTGGCCAAGCTCGTGCGGGCGACGCCCGCGGGGCGCGATCAGGACCACATCCCGACCCTGGTCTGCTCGGCCGTCGACATCCCCGACCGCGCCGACGCGATCCTGGGCACCGGCCCGGACCCGCTGCCGGCGCTCCGCGCCGCCCTGGCGCGCCTCGAGGCCGGCGGCGCCACCCGGATCGCGATCCCCTGCAACACCGCCCATCACTGGCACGCGGCGCTGCAGGCCGCGACCGCCCTGCCGATCCTCCACATCGTCGACGCGGTGGCCAAGACCCTGGCCGAGACCCTGGCCGAGACCCTGGCGCGGACCGGGAGCGGCGGCCGGATCGGCCTGCTCGCCACCGACGGCACCCTGCGGTCCGGGCTCTACCCGGAGCGGCTGGCGCGGCACGGGCTCGCGTGCCGCGCGCCCGATGAGGCGGGTCAGGCCGCGGTGTCGGCGGCGATCCGGCTGGTGAAGGCGGACCGGGTGGCCGAGGCGACGCCGCTCCTGGAGGCGCAGGTCCGGGCGCTGGCCGAGGCCGGCTGCGACCGGGTGGTGATGGCCTGCACGGAGATCCCGCTCGCGCTCGCCGGGAGCGACCCGTCGGGCCTGCTGGTCGACGCCACCGAGGCGCTGGCGCGCGCCTGCGTGGCGGCGTGCCGGCCGGATTGCCGCGTCGACGCCGCGGCCCTGCCGCGCGCGGCCTGAGCGCGGGACCTCACGGGCCCTGCTTGGCGAATTCCGCCAGGACCCCGCGCAGGACCTTCAGCCGGGCGTCGTAGGCGGCCGTCAGGCAGCCGACGTCGCCGCCGCAGGCGCGACGCTCCGTCAGCCACGCCTCCTGGTCGTCGCGCAGCTTGGCCTGGCCGCCCATCGGAAGCACGCTCTTCAGGATCTCGAACCGGGTCGCCATCTCGACGTCCCGGTCGTTGAGGGGGAGATGGGCGCAGATCGCCTTCTCGTCGGGGGCCTCGGCCCTGTCGCACGGGAAGCTCGCGGCCCGGGCGGGGGACGCGGTGATCGCGCCGGCGACTGGGCCCGCGAGGGCGGCCAGCGCGAGGGCGAGGACGAGAGGCTTCGACATGGCCTCCCAACGGGCCGGCCGCGGAAAGGCTCCGGCCGGGATCACAGGATCGCGGGATCGCGGGATCAGAGGCCCGGCTTGACGATCGCCAGGATGACGATGCCGATCATCAGCAGCGTCGGCACCTCGTTGAGCACCCGGTAGAACTTGTGCCCACGGGTGTTCCGGTCGGCGGCGAAGTCCTTGACCATCCGGGCGAGCCAGCCGTGGATGCCCGACATCGCGAGCACCAGCGCGAACTTCGCCTGCAGCCAGACGCTCGCGTAGAAGCCGCTCATCCAGGCGAGCGCCAGCCCGAACACCCAGGTGGCGATCATGGCGGGGTTCATGATCGCCTTGAGCAGGCGGCGCTCCATCACCTTGAAGGTCGCGGACTGCGCCTCCGCGCCGGGCGGCAGGCTCGCGTGGTAGACGAACAGCCGGGGCAGGTAGAGCATCCCGGCCATCCAGGCGATCAGGCTGATGACGTGGAGGGCCTTGATCCAGTCGTACAGCACGCGCGGCCTCAGCCCTGGCCGCGCAGCCGCGCGAGCATCCGCTCGACATGGGCCACCGGCGTCTGCGGCGTGATGCCGTGGCCGAGGTTGAAGATGTGCGGCAGGCCGGCGGTCGCCGCGAGCACCGCGTCCACCGCCGCGTCGAGGGCCGCGCCGCCCGCGATCAGCGTGTCGGGATGCAGGTTGCCCTGCGTCACCGTCGCGGCCGGCACCGTGTCCCGCAGGGCCTTCAGGTCCACGCCCCAGTCAACGCCGACGGCGTCGGCGCCGGTCTCCGGCACCACCCGGGCGTGGCCGTCGAGGCCCGAGCCGCGGGCGAACACGATGATCTTCGCCCCCGGCACCTGGGCGCGGACGCCCGCCACCATGCGGGCGATCGGCCGCAGCGACCAGCGGGTGAGGGCATCGGAGGCAGGTGCGCCCGGCAAGGCGCTCTCGGCGACGTCGCCGACCGGCTCGACGGTGCCGCCGGAGCCCGAGGCCGTCCCCGGCACGGCGCGCGGCAGGGTGCCGGCGTGGGACTCGAAGATCTGCACCGCGTCGGCGCCGGCCTCGAGCTGGCGCACGAGGTACTCGGTCTGCACGGCGACGAGGCGGTCGATCAGGGTGTCGACCAGGGCGGTGTCGCCCTCGGCCAGGGCCCGCGCGGGGGCGAGGTCCGGCGTGCCGCGGCCGCCGATCATGTAGCTCGCCACCGTCCAGGGCGCGCCGCAGAAGCCGAGCAGCGTGGTCTCGCCCGGCAATTCGGCCCGCAGCCGCGTCACCGTCTCGAAGACCGGCGCGAGGTGGGTCATGATCGCCGGGTCGCCGGCCTCCCGCAGGCGCGCGAACGCGTCCCGACCGTCGAGCGGGTCGAGGCGCGGTCCCTCGCCCTCCACGAAGCGCACGTCCTGGCCGAGCGCGTGGGGGACGACCAGGATGTCGGAGAACAGGATCGCCGCGTCGAAGCCGAAGCGCCGGATCGGCTGGAGCGTCACCTCGACGGCGAAGTCCGGGCTGTAGCAGAGGTCGAGGAACGAGCCGGCCTCGGCCCGGGTCGCCCGGTATTCCGGCAGGTAGCGCCCGGCCTGGCGCATCATCCAGGCGGGGGGCGGCCCGATCGCCTCGCCCTCGAGGACTCGCAGCACCTTGCGCTCGGACGTCGTCCCCGACGTCGTCTGCCCGGGCTCGCGCTCCGTCCCCGTCATGGTCGCTCCCATCCCGTATCCCTCACCCCGCATGCCCGTCGGCGGGCGTCCTGTCGAGTCGAGGCGCGCCGATCCCCACACAGGCCCCTTCGAAAAGATAAGAGAGAATCTTGGAGTCTGTTTTTTCTTCTGGGGGGCCGAATCTCGGGGGCACAAAAGCGTCCACAGGCGGTCCCCGCCGCCGCGCCGTTAACGGGGCTTTAAAGGATTTCCGCCAACTTGCGAGAACCGGATGGTCCGACAGCGCCTTGGCAACGCCGAGTCGTGTACGGGCGCCGGATTCGCGGCCGATTCGTCCAGAGAGCCGGATTCGGCGCGTCCCGATCATCTGCCTGTGAACGGCGGAGTCGACAGCGCGCACCGGGATCGCCCTGGACCGGCCCGGCGGGGCATCCTATCCACACTCATCGACTCCCCTGGCGGCCGGCGGTGGACAACGTGGGCGCCGCGCGAGGCGACCGCACAGTCGGCCGAGAGGTCGACCGCAGAGGCGATCGGAATGGGCCGCAGCTACTTCCACCTCCACCTCGTCTCCGACTCCACCGGCGAGACGCTGATCAATGTCGGGCGCGCGGCCGCCGCCCAGTACGAGGGCGTGTCGGCGATCGAGCACGTCTACCCGCTGGTGCGCTCGGCCGCGCAGCTCGACCGGGTGATCTCGGAGATCCGGGCCGCGCCGGGCCTCGTCCTCTACACGCTGGTGGGGGGCGACCTCGGCGAGCGGCTGGAGGAGGTCGCCCGGGAGACCGGCTCGCCGTGCCTGTCGGTGCTGCGGCCGGTCCACGACCTGCTGCGCGCGTATCTCGGCGCCGAGACCACGGCGCGGCCCGGCGCCCAGCACATGCTGAACGCCGAGTACTTCAAGCGCATCGACGCGATGAACTTCACGCTGGCCCACGACGACGGCAACCTGCCGGACAATCTGGAGGAGGCCGACGTGATCCTGCTCGGCGTCAGCCGGACATCGAAGACGCCGACCTCGATCTACCTCGCCAATCGCGGCCTCAAGACCACCAACCTGCCGCTGGTGCCGGGCATGCCGCTGCCGCCGGCGATCGAGCGGGCCCGCAAGCCTCTCGTGGTCGGCCTGTTCGCGTCGCCGGAGCGCATCGTGCAGATCCGGCAGAACCGGCTGTCGAGCCTCAACGCCGACGAATCGTCCCTCTACGTCGACCGCTCGGCAGTGGCGGACGAGATAACCATGTCCCGCCGGCTATTCACCAAGAACCGCTGGCCGACGATCGACGTCACCCGCCGGTCCATCGAGGAGACCGCCGCGGCGATCGTCGACCTCTACCGCGACCACCGGCTGAAGTTCATCGCCGACTGAGGCGGGGCCTCCGAAGGGCCGAGCCCTTCGGCGGGGTCCGGCCGTCCCCCCGAGGACGGGGGCGGGCCGGCGGATGCAGGCGGCGCGCGGATCGGTTCGCGCCGCCGCTGGCGTCAGCGCGCGGAGGCGAAGTGGCTGCGCTGCTCGATCTGGGCCGCGTAGAAGTCCTCGACGACCTCGCGGACCACCTCGGCCAGCTCGTCGCCCCGGTGCTCGTCGAGCTGGATGTCGCTGCCGACCGTCCGGCCGATGGAGCAGCTCGCCGCCCCCGGCACGAGGCGCTCGTTGTAGCGCTGGTTCAGGCCCGAGACCGAGATGTAGTTGCTGCCGCCGAGTTCCGGACCGTACTTGATCTTGATCTTCTGCTCGGACTCGGTGCCGCGCAGCTGCGCGCACAGGCTGATGAAGTTGTCCTGATCGATCTTCGCCTCGAGGCCGGTGATGCTGCCGTGGACGTTGTCCTCCTCGTTGAGGACCTCGGCCATCAGGTTCAGCACGCCCATGACGGGCTGGAGCGCCCGGGACCCGTCCTCAAGCAGCTTCCGCCGGAAGTCGTTGCTGCGCTCGTCGGCCGCCTGCAGCCGCGCGCGAAACCTGTCCTTGACCTCGTTGGCGCGTGCCATCGCGCTCCTCCCTGGTGGTTCACCCGATGCTTTACCGCTCGGATAACCGAAACCTACGAGGCCAATTCAGATGACGCAAGATAGTGCAAAATATTGATGCCTGCTCAGAACGTGAGCCGTTGCACAGGAATAATACTTGCTCATGAACTGTGCAACGGCGGCAGGTCCGGGAGGCGCGCTTACTTCAGGAGCTGCAGCAGGCTGCGCCCCGCCGGGAACTTGAGTTCCCTGGCGTCGAGGGTGCCGTCGTTGTCGGGATCGGCCGCCTTGAAGCGCTGCTCGACCAGGGCGAGGTATTCCTTGCGGTCGAGGGTGCCGTCGGAATCGGTGTCGGCGGCCTTCAGGTCCTTCTTGCTGAGCCGGCCCTTCAGCTCCTTGGCGTCGACGGTGCCGTCCTTGTCGGTCTCGGCGGCGTCGAAGACCTTGCCGGCGGCGGCCTGGGCCTCGGCCAGGTCGATCGTGCCGTCGTGGTCGGTGTCGACCATCTTCAGCGCGCGCTCGGTGCCGGAGGACCGGGCGAGGGCCGCCGACGGCAGCGCGGCCGGCAGGACCAGGAGGATCACGAGGGCGGTGGCGAGGGCGACGGTCGGGGCGCCCATGGTCGGGCGGCGCGTGGCGGCGCGGGCGGATCGGTGCGGGGTCGCGGGCATGGGGCTCTCCGGTGCCGGGCGGTTGCGGCAGCCCAAATCCCGGTCCCGGCTTGCGTTCCCGCGCCCGCCTTCACGAGATGCGGAGCCGCGCCGCGCCGCGCTCAGCGGACCGGGCCGTCGAGCGGTGCGAGCCGGTCCGCCGCGGGGGCCGCGGCTTCCCCAGGCGCGGCGCGCGACAGGGCTTGGGCCAGGGCCCGGAGATCCGGGACGGGCGCGCCCGCCGCGCCGAAGACCGCCCGGTCGAGGGCCGCGAAGGCGGCCGCGAGGTCGGGCCGCGCCCGCCAGGTCCGGGCGAGGTCGGGGGCGTCCCGCTGGGCCGCGTCGAGGGCCGCGCGGAACCCGGCCGGGTCGCCGGCCCGGGCCGCCGCGCGTAAGGAGCGCCGCGCCGCGCCGGAGAGGCGCAGGCGCGGCCGCCCGAGGCCGAAGCCGATCAGCGCGAGGCCCAGCCCGAAGGCGGCGAGCGCCGAGGCGGCGACGACGAGGGGCGAGGGGATCGCGGGGGGCGCCCGCTCGGTCTCGCGGTCGGGCAGGCCGCCGCCGATCTGCCGGGCCGGGATCTCGGTCTCGCGCATCGTGCGGGTGTTGGTGTCGAACCACGGGATCGCGATGGCGTCGAGGGGGATGATCTCCGGCACGCCGGGCTTCACGTCCCACTGGTAGGTGGCCCGCGCCACGGGCCCCGAGGGCGTCAGCAGCGTCTCGCGGGTGACGGGGCCCGCAAAGGTGATGATGCCGCGGGTGCGCATGACCGGCCGGGGCGGCAGGCCTTCGGCGACCATGCCCTGGGCCTCCAGGGTGACGATCCGGCGGGTGGTCTCGCCGACCTTGATGGTCTCCGGGTCCGGGCTCCAGGAATCGGTGATCGCCACGTCCTTGGCGGGCAGCCACCAGGGCTCCTTGGCGTCGGGGCCGCCGGTGGGCTCGGTCCAGGGTGCGACCGGGAAGGGGATCGGCTTCGAGCGGACCTCGACGACCCGCCGCTCGCCGACATCGTTGACGGTGAGCTTGTGGACGAACGGCTCGATGGTGAACTGGCCGGCATGGTGCGGGAAGACCGCCACGGTGCGGTCGAACGCGATGGCGCTCTGGCCGTCGGGGAGCTTGGTCCGGCTCCAGTGGTCGCGGCCGAGCTGCGTCCACGAGAAGTTGGCGAGGGAGGGCTGCACCACCTCCTCGAGCAGGATCGGCTGCTTGTAGACCCCGTGGATCTTCAGCAGCACCATCTCGCGGGGGAAGGGGGCGCTGTTGCCGTTGAGCTCCGCGGTCACCGTCAGCGTGAGGTCGCCCGGCTCGATCTCGGCCCGGGCGGGCAGGGGGGCGAGGAAGGGCGCGAGGAGGATGAGGGCGCGGGTCAGGGCGCGGGTCAGGGCGCGCCGCTCGGAAACGCCGAAAACACTTACCACGGGTTGCTCCCGGCGGGGATCGCGGTGCCGGCCTCGAGCCGGCGGGTCTGCTCGGCGCGCAGGCGCAGCTTGAGATAGCGGCCGGGATCGTCCGGCAGGGTCTGGAGCCAGAGCCGGTCCGGGCGGATCTCGTGGGCCTCGAAGCTCTTGGTCACCCGGCGGACCTCGCGCTCGGGCGCCTCGGCCACCATGGCTGAGCCGCCGCCGGTCCGGCCGCGGCCGGCGGCGTCGCCGGCCGAGCCCCGGGCCTGGCCCTTGCCGGCGTCGATCGACTGCTGCTCGGCCTTGCCGCGGCGGGCGACCTTGCTGTTGCCGGGCAGCGACGCGCTGGCGTTCGATTCCTTGTTGCCGGCGAGACCCTCGCCGCTGGAGGCGGCGTTGATGTCGTTGTTCTGGTCCTGGTTGGCGGTGTTGTTGTAGCGGGCGCCGTACTGGGCGGTGCCGTTGGCGATGCCGCCGCCGGGCCCGCGGTCAATCACCTCGGCTCGCATCCGGGCGATCAGCGAGCGGTTGGCCTGGGCGTCGGCGTCGCGGGGGTTGAAGCGCAGGGCCTCGTCGTAGGCCGCGAGCGCCCCGTCGAGGTCGCCGGCCCTGGCCAGAGCGTTGCCGAGATTGTAGCTCGCCCGCCGCCCGCCGGCACGGAACAGCGCGACCGCCTCCTCGTAGCGGCCGGCCTCGTAGAGCGCGGCGGCGCGCCAGGCCGGATCGACGAACACGTCCGCGGCGAGGCCCGGCAGGCTGAGACCCATCAGCAGCCGCCCGAAGCCGGTGCGGGGCTGCGAGACCGCGAGCAGCGCCAGGAGGCCGATCCCGGCGAGGGCGAGGCCGGCGATCCGGGCGAGCCGCCGCCAGCGTGGCGGCAGGCCGGCCCGGAGCGGGGCGGCGAGGCCGGTCTCGGGAAGGGTCAGCCGCATCACGCGCTCCTGCGGAACAGCAGCAGCGCCGGCAGCGCCGCCAGCAGCAGCAGCCAGCGCCCGAGATCCGCGTAGGCCAGGACGCCGTAGCCGCCCGCCGCGAGGTGCTGGGCGAGGCCGGCCCCGACCGCGTCGAGCACCGGGCCCGGGGTCGCGATGTCGGCGGCCGTGCCGCCGCCGGCCCGGGCGAGGGCGTCGAGGGCGGTCCGGTCGGGCTTCGGCGCGCCGGGCGGCAGCGGCTTGTCGGCCGGGACGTAGAGGGCCTGGAGCCGCCAGCCGTGCTCGGCGATGGCGCGGGCCTCGCGGGTGGCGGCCTCGCCGATGCCGTCGCCGTCGCTGATCAGCACCACGTCGGCCGCCACCACGTTGGCCTCCGCGAGGGTGCGGCGGGCCAGCGCCAGCCCGCGCTCGGGGTGCGAGCCGCGGTCCGGCACCGTGTCGGCGTCGAGGGCGAACAGGGTGGTGCCGAGGCTGTCGCGGTCCGTGGTCGGGGAGGCGGCGAGGTAGGCGTCGCCCGCGTAGACCACGAGGGCGACCGCCCGGGTGCCGGCGGCCTCCGCCACGGCGGCGGCGGCCTGCCGGACGCCCTGGAGGTTGCCGCCCTCGGTGACCGACCGCGATAGGTCGACGACGAGCACGGTCTCGTCGAGGTTGCGGAAGGTCCGCCCGTCCGCCCGCTCCACCGCGGGGCCGGTCAGCGCCAGGGCGATCAGCCCGGCCGCCAGCGCGGCGGCGAGGTTCGCCTGCCGCCGGCCGCCGAGGACCGCGCCGGCCCGGGCGAGATGGGCCATCAGCGCCGGGTCGACGGCCCGGGCCCAGTCGCCCAGCGGCGCCGAGCGCCACGCGGCGCGAAGGGCCAGCAGGACCACGACCGGGATCGCCAGGAACCACCAGGGGCGCAGGAGGGCGACGGCGTCGAGGGCGCTCATCGGGCGGACCCTCCGACCCGCATTCCCGCCCCCGAGGCCGGCGCCGCGCCCCGGCACCGCGGGACGCGGGGGAGGGTCGGGGGCGCGGGGTATCGAACCATCACGCGCCCCTCCGGCTGGCCAGCAGGAGCGCGGCGCTGAGGAAAGCCAGGGCGGCCGGCCAGGGCCAGAGGTCCCGGCGGAGCGGCAGGGGCGGGGCGAGGGCGCGGCCGCCCTCCAGCCGGTCGATGGCGTCGGCGACCCGGACCAGATCCTCGGTGGTGCGCACCCGGAAGGCCTCGCCGCCGCTCGCCCGCGCCATGTCGCGCAGGGTCTCGGTGTCGACCACGTCCTGCTCGCCGTCGGCGTCGGCCATGTCGCGGGGCCCCAGGGCGATCGTGTAGACCTTGATGCCGAGTTCCTTGGCGAGCTCCGCCACGTCCTTGGGGGCGGTCTGGCCGGCATTGTTGGCGCCGTCCGACAGCAGGATCACGGCCTTCGCGGCCTTCGCGGCCTTCTCGCCCGGCCTGGCCCCGGCGGCGTCGCCCCCGGCGTCCCGCGGGTCCAGCCGGCGCAGGGCGAGCCCGAGGCCGTCGCCGATCCCGGTGGAGCGGCCGCTGATGCCGATCGTGGCCTCGTCCAGCGCCCGGGCGACCGCCGCGGTGTCGAAGCTCGGCGCCGCCGCCACGTAGGCCTGGTCGGCGAAGATCACGAGGCCGATCCGGTCTCCGGCCCGGCGCCGGATGAAGTCGGTGCCGACACGCTTGACCGCGGTGAGCCGGTTCACGGTCTCGCCGTCGAGGGCGAAGTCGCGCCGCTCCATCGAGCCCGACAGGTCCATGGCGATCATGATCTCGCGGCCCGAGGCCGGGAGCGCGGCCGCCGGCATGACGAGGCGCGGGCCCGACAGCGCCGCCACCAGGGCGATCCACAGCGTCCAGGTGAGCAGCGCCCGCCGCCGGCCCCGGGCCGCGCGGTCGGCGCCGGCGCGCGCGCCGGCCACCAGGGTGGCGGGCACGCGCAGGGCGCCGCTGCCGCCCTCCGGCTCCGCCGGGATCAGGCGCGCGGCCAGCAGCGGCAGGGGCAGCGCCAGCAGCGCCCAGGGCGCGGCGAGGTCGAAGGCCGACAGGAGCGCGCTGAGCCACGCGGGCAGGAATCCGCTCATGCCCGCAGCCGCCCGATCAGGCGGGCGAGCTCGGCGTCCAGGGCCTCGAGGTCGGGATCCTGTCGCCGGTACAGCCCGTCGGCGAGCACCCGGCCGGCGCCCCGGGTGAAGAAGTCGGTCCGGAACAGCCCGTCCAGCCGGGCCGCCCAGTCCGGGCCCGTGGCCCGGGTCCCGGTCCCTGCCTCGGCCTCGCCGGACCGGTCGAGAGACCGGTCGAGTCTGCGCAGCAGCCGGGCCTGGGCGACGAGGCGCGCCTCCGGGTCGAGGCCACGGCTCCGGGCGAGCTCGGCGAGCGCCGCCCGGCGCAGGGTGGCCCGCGCCCGGCCGCGCGCGTAGCGCACGAGCCCGACCAGCAGGGCGGCGAGGAAGCCCAGGGCGGCAGCGGCCACGACCTCGCCCTGCACGGCGCCGACGGCGCCTCCGGGCAGGTGCAGGCCCCGGAGCTGGTCGAGGGACAGGGGGATCTCGGCGGGCGCGACGGGGTTCATCGGGGCGCGCCGCGGGTCGGGTCGCCGGGTTCGGCCTCACAGCACCGCATCGAGGCGCTCCATGAGCGGCGCGTAGGCCTCCGGGCCGGTCTCGACGTCGAGGCGCACGCCCGCGATGCCCCGGCGGGCGTAGTCGGCGAGCCGGGCCTCGGCGGTCTCCCCCGCAGCTCCAGCCGCGGTCGTCGGCACGGTCGGTGAAACGGTCGGCAGCGCGGTCCCGCGGCGGCCGTCCGCGAGGGCGAAGGGGTAGTAGCCCGGCGGCCGGGCGCGCTCGAAGGCGTCGCTCACCAGGATCAGCCGGATGGCGATCCGCTCGGCGAGCAGGGTCAGGAGCTCGTCGAAGCCCGGGCCGGGATCGTCCAGGGCGCTGGCGATGACGAGGTGGCCGCCGGCCGGCAGCAGGCTGCGGGCGAGGGCGAGTGTCGCCTCCAGCGGCGGCTCCGCGCGGGTCGGCGCGCCGGACCCGGCCGCCAGCGCGTCGGCATGGGCCTGGGCGAGGGCGCCGGTGACCGCGATCATGGCGCGCTCGCCGCCCGCCGGCCGCAGCACGGTCGGCGCGCCGGCCGCGGCGACCGCGAGGCCGACCCGGCCGCCGTCGGCGGCGACCCGCCAGCCGAGCAGCGCCAGGGCCTCGGCGGCCGCCACCGAGCGCAGGGCCCGGCGGGTGCCGAACAGCATCGCGGGCCGGAAATCGGCGAGCAGCACCACGGCGCGGTCGCGCTCGTCGTGGTGGGTGCGGACGTGCAGCTGCCCGGTGCGGGCCGTGGCGTTGCGGTCGATGAAGCGGCGGTCGTCGCCCTCGGACCAGAGGCGGACGTCCTCCGGCTCCGACCCGCGCCCGCGGCGCCGGGTGACGATGCCGCCCGGCAGGCCCGCCAGCGTCCGGGTGGCGGGCGCGGAGCCCCGCCGGGCGAGATGGCGCAGGCCCATCAGGGCCTCGCCCGAGAGGTGGATGCCGTGCTCGGCGCGGTCTCGCCCCGCCTCCTGGGCGGGGAAGGGGCCCCCGGCGGTCGGGCCGAAGGCCCCCGCGGTGGGAGGAGGGGAACTGCGGCGCGCCTGCCCGAACCCGAACACCGTCAGAGCGCCCGCACCCGCTGCACCAGCTCGCCGACGAGGCCGCGCGCCGTCCGGCCCTCGGCGGCCGCCCGCCATGTCAGGCCGATCCGGTGGGAGAGGGCGTCGCGGGCCAGCTCCGCGACGTCCTCGGGCGTGACGTGGTCGCGCCCCCGCAGCCAGGCCCGGGCCTTGCCGGCCATCATCAGCGCCAGGGTGCCGCGGGGGGAGGCCGGGTGCTCGATCATGGCGCGCAGGTCCGGGGCGGCCGCGTCAGTGCGGGTCGCCGCCACCAGCCGGACGAGGTAGTCCTTGAGGGCCGGCGACACGTAGGTGGCGAGCGCCGCCTCCCGGGCGGCGCGCACGTCCGCCAGCGACAGCCGCACGGTCATCGCATCGACGTGGTGGGTGATCTCGCCCTCCACGAGGTCGAGGATCGCCCGCTCGGTGGTCTCGTCGGGCATGTCGACCACGACGTGGAGGAGGAAGCGGTCGAGCTGCGCCTCCGGCAGCGGGAAGGTGCCGGCATGCTCGATCGGGTTCTGGGTCGCCACGACCATGAACGGGTCGGACAGGCGGTGCGTCGTCCCCGAGACCGTCACCTGCCCTTCGGCCATGGATTCGAGGAGCGCCGACTGCACCTTCGGAGGGGCGCGGTTGACCTCGTCCACCAGCACGAGGGCGTGGAACAGCGGCCCGGGCAGGAACTCGAAGGTGCCGCTATCCTGGCGCCAGACGGTGGTGCCGGTGAGGTCGGCCGGCATCAGGTCCGGCGTGCACTGGATGCGCGCGAAGGAGCCGTCGAGGCCGTCGGCGAGGCGCTTGACCGCGCGGGTCTTGGCGAGCCCCGGCGCGCCCTCGATCAGCAGGTGCCCGCCGGTCAGGAGCCCGATCAGCAGGCGCTCCACGAGGCCGGCGCTGCCGATCAGGCCGCGCTCCAGCCCCTCGCGCAGCGCCATGACGCGGCCGTGCAGGGCGGCGTCGGGCGTGCTGCTGGACCCTTTGTCGGGTGCAGTGTCGGGCCTGCGTTCGGCGAGGGCGCCGCTCGTGGCGCCGCTCATGCGGAGAACGATCCGGCGCGGAGCGGATCCGCCCGTCGGGCCATGTCCCGGGCCATGTTCCGGGCCTTGTCCTGGGCCGTGTGCTGCATCCTGCACGTCTCCTCGGCCGGGTCCCGGATTCTTAAGGGATCCTCAGGCTCTTGCCGGTGTGCCCGCTGCCCGGTGCGGCCGTCAATCCCGCTTCGGACACGCTTTCCGATCCCGCCCGGGCCATGGTGTCACGGTTCCGTCACCTCTCCGCTCCCATGAGACGCCGGATGACCAGCTACGCCGCCCTCCCCGAAGAACTGAAATCCGCGATCGGCCTGCTCGTGGCCTTCGTGCTCGGCACGATCATCGGGGCCGAGCGGCAGTACCGGCAGCGCACCGCGGGCCTGCGCACGGCGGTGCTGGTCGCGGTCGGGGCGAGCGCCTTCGTGGATCTCGGCATGCGCCTGACCGGTCCGGACGGGGGCGTCCGGACCGTGGCCTACGTGATCTCCGGCATCGGCTTCCTCGGCGCCGGCGTGATCATGAAGGAGGGGATGAACGTCCGCGGCCTCAACACGGCCGCGACCCTGTGGTGCTCGGCCGCGGTCGGGGCCTTCTGCGGCGCCGACCTGCCCCTGGAGGCGGTGTTCGTGATGGTGACGGTGCTCGCCTGCAACACCGCGCTCCGGCCGCTGGTGAACGCCATCAACCGCGCGCCGATCCGCGAATCCGCCACCGAGGCGACCTACGAGGTCCAGGTCACCACGGCGCCCGGCGAGGCCGGGCCGGCCCAGGACATGCTGGTGGAGCGCCTGGAGGCGGCGAACTACCCGGTCGGCAGCGTCGAGATCGAGGAGCGCGGCGAGAGCGCGGTCGACGTGGTGGCGACGCTCACGGCCAGCGCCGTCAAGGCGGAGGAACTCGACGCCGTGACCAACGAGCTGGCCCGCATGCCCGGCATCCGCCACGCCACGTGGTCGGTGCAGACCGCCGACTGAGCGCGGCGCGCGGGCGGGGCGGCGATCCCGAGGGCGCGCCCTCCGGCGGGTGACCCGGGCCGTCAGCGACGCGGGTCGAGGGGCCGGCTGCGGCGCTCGATCACCACGGTCGGGCGCGTGCGGCGCTCCACCACCACGGTGCGCGGGGCCCGGCTCGGACTCGCCTGGGTCAGGATCCGCTCGGGGGTGCGCTCCGGCTTGGCCTTCTTGGCCGCCAGGACGTGGGGGCGGACCTCGTCGGCCGGCAGGCCCATCAGGCCGGCGGCGATCTCGACCTGCTGCTCCACGTCGTCCGCGAGGTCCTGCGCGGCGGCGACCGCCTCGCTCACGGTGGGCGGCTCGCGGCGGACGCGGATCGGTGGCAGGTCGGCGAAGCTCTTCTGCGTCTTCTTCACGGGGCGACTCGCAGTCTTCATGCACCAGACATAGCGCCTTCCGGACAGGTTGTGCAGTGCATCAAAAACGTGTGATGGGCGCCTCCCGCACATGTCTCGCCGGCGGATAGCGCGGGGGAGACGCGGAGCTGACGCGCAGTGGCGCGGCTGTGAGGCCGGCTGCCGCGCGCTTGGGCAGGCTCGGGCCGCTTCGGGCATCCGGTGCCCGATCTGCCGGAGTTTCGGGCGACCCCGCGGGCCAGTGCCGGCTGCTCCGGTCCGGAGACGCGCCTCCGTGCGTCATAGTGGCGCGGTCCGGCGAGCCCGCGCTTACCTGCGCTTCAGCCCGGCATGGTAGGGTTCGCGGATGACCGAGAGCCTCGATCCCCGGCTGACCCCGGCCCGGCCGCACGTCGCCGATCTCCGCTTGCGGGACCGCGTCGCGGCGGCGCGCTACGTTGCCGGCACGCCGCGGCGGGTGACATCGCCGTCGGCGCCGCTGCGCCGCGCGCCCGCCGCCGACGCGGGGCTCGACACCGAGGCGCTGCTGGGCGACGCGGTCGACCTCTACGACACGGCGGACGGCTTCGCCTTCGTGCAGCTCGCCCGCGACGGCTACGTCGGCTACCTGCCGGCCGAAAGCCTCGGTCCGGCCGATCCGGAGCCGACGCACCGCGTCACCGCCCTGCGCACCTTCCTGTATCCCGAGCCGGACCTGAAGCGGCCGGTCCTCGGCCATCTCAGCCTCGGCGCACGCCTCGCCGCGACGGGGGAGGCTGGCGCCTACCTGGAGACGCCGGGCGGCTACGTGTTCGCCCGCCACTGCGCGCCCGTCGACGCGCGCGAGCCGGACTACGCCGCGACGGCCGCGCGGCTCGCCGGGACCCCCTATCTCTGGGGCGGCCGCACCAGCCTCGGGCTCGACTGCTCCGGCCTCGTGCAGCTCTGCCTCGACGCGGCGGGGCTGCCCTGCCCGCGCGACGCCGACATGCAGGAGCGGACCCTCGGGCAGGCGCTGACGTTCGACCCCGCGCGCCCGGAGGTCGCGGGCCTGCGCCGGGGCGACTTCGTCTTCTGGCGCGGCCATGTCGGGCTGATGGTCGATCCCGAGACGCTGATCCACGCCAACGGCCACCACATGGCGGTCGCCGCGGAGCCGCTCGCCGGGACGGTCGCCCGCATCGCGGCGCACAGCTTCGGCGCCGTGACGGGGATCCGGCGGCTCTGAGGGAAGCCGGCGCGGGTCCCATTCCCGCGGCAATCGTGCTACAGAGGGGCCACGGAGCGGCTCCGCTTCCCTCTTCCCGCCCGGTTCCTGGGCCAGTCCTGTTGACAGGACAGCCCCGCCCTCGCCACATCCCCCGCATGACCGCCGATATCGCGACCCCCGAGCCCGTCCCGGGCACCGCCGGCAAGCCGCCGCTGGAGATCCTGCTCTGCGCCCCGCGCGGCTTCTGCGCCGGCGTGGTGCGGGCCATCGACGTCGTGGAGCGGGCGCTCGCCATCTACGGGCCGCCCGTCTACGTCCGCCACGAGATCGTGCACAACAAGTACGTCGTGGAGAGCCTGAAGCGGAAGGGCGCCGTGTTCGTCCGCGAACTCGACGAGGTGCCGGACGGCGGCGCCCCGGTGATCTTCTCCGCCCACGGGGTGGCCAAGACCGTCCCGGCCAACGCTGATTCGCGCGGGCTGACGACGATCGACGCCACCTGCCCGCTGGTGACCAAGGTCCACCGCGAGGCCGAGATCCACCACAAGCGCGGCCGCCACGTGCTGCTCGTCGGCCATTCCGGCCATCCCGAGGTGGTGGGCACGATGGGCCAGCTGCCCAAGGGCTCGATCACCCTCGTGGAGGATCTCGAGCAGATCGCGGCCCTGACCCCGGACAATCCCGACAACCTCGCCTGGGTCACCCAGACGACCCTGTCGGTCGACGACACCCGGCACATCGTCGAGGCCCTGAAGAAGAAGTTCCCGAACATCACCGGGCCGCACAAGGACGACATCTGCTACGCCACCACCAACCGCCAGGAGGCGGTGAAGCAGGTGGCGCCGCTGGTCGACGCCCTGATCGTGGTCGGCTCGTCGAACTCGTCGAACTCGCAGCGCCTGCGCGAGGTCGCCGAGCGCGTCGGCTGCCCGATCACCCGCCTCGTGCTCCGCGCCGAGGAGATCGACTGGCCGGCCTTCGAAGGCATCCGCAAGCTCGGCCTCACGGCCGGCGCCTCGGCCCCCGAGGTCCTGGTCGAGGAGATCATCGACGCCTTCGCGGCCCGCTACGACGTGATGGTCGACACGGTCTCGACCGTGATCGAGGACATGGTCTTCCCGCTGCCGCGGGAGCTGCGCAGCGAGGCCGCCGAGTAGGCGGTCCGGTCCGACAGCGCCGACGCCCCGGGCTCGGGGCGCGCGGCAGGCTTTATGCGGGGGCGCTTCGGCGCCCCTTGCCGTATCGAACTTTCGACATCAGAGCGCAGACACGTGGCCGTCTACACCGAGGTATCCGACGCGGCGCTCGCCGAGTTCCTGTCCGCCTACGCGATCGGCAGCCTGCTCTCCTTCAAAGGCATCGCGGAGGGCGTCGAGAACTCGAACTTCTTCCTGCACACGACCGAGGGCGCCTACATCCTGACGCTCTACGAGAAGCGCGTCCGGGAACAGGACCTGCCGTTCTTCATCGGGCTGATGGAGCATCTCTCGGCCCGCGGCCTCGCCTGCCCGCAGCCCGTGCGCGACCGGGCTGGCCAAGCCCTCGGCCAGCTCTGTGGCCGGCCCGCCGCCATCGTGAGCTTCCTGGAGGGGGTCTCGGTCAAGGCGCCGGGCGTCGAGCATTGCCGGGAACTCGGCCGGGCCCTCGCGGAGTTGCACGCCGCCGGCCGGGACTTCCCGATGGTGCGGGACAACAATCTCTCGGTGTCCGCGTGGCGCCCGCTCTTCGCGCAGGCCGAGGCCCAGGCCGATTCGGTCGAGCCCGGCCTCGCGGCGCGCACCCGGTCGGACCTCGCCGTCCTGGAGGCGCATTGGCCCCGGGACCTGCCGGGCGGTGTGATCCACGCGGACCTGTTCACCGACAACGTCTTCTTCATCGGCGACGCGCTGTCGGGCTTGATCGACTTCTACTTCGCCTGCACGGACGCCTTCGCGTACGACCTCGCGGTCTGCCTGAACGCGTGGTGCTTCGACCCCGACGGCACCTTCCACCGCGACATGGCCGCCGCGCTGATCGCCGGCTACGAGGCCGTGCGGCCCCTGGAGGCCGCCGAGGTCGCGGCCCTGCCGATCCTGTGCCGGGGCGCCGCGCTCCGCTTCATGCTCACCCGGCTGGTCGATTGGCTGAACGTGCCCCCGGGCGCCCTGGTGAAGCCGAAGGACCCGCGGGAATTCGATCGCCGGCTCACCTTTCACCGCCAGGCGCGGGACGCCCGCGATTACGGCCGGGCGGGCTGAGACGCGGATGAGCCGGCGACCCGCTGGACAACCGGGTCGATCCATCCGCCACGACCGGTTTGACAGGGCCGAACCCCGTCACCGCGAGCGCAGCGACGTGACCCAAGGTGGCGCGACGCTCGTCGCCGTGGCGCTGCCCTGGATCGCTTCGCTGCACGCGCACTGACGGCTGGGGCGCAGGGGGCGTCAGGCGGCCGCACCGCTTCGGGACGGGGAGGCGCGAAACCGCCGACCCTCGCGTTCGAACGAATCGTCGGGCCGCTCAGTCGGTCTCGCCGTCCAGACCCAGCCAGTGGCGGCCGTCGCGGGCGAGCAGCGCGTCGGCCTCCGTCGGGCCGGCGCTGCCCGCGGGGTAGAAGTTCACCTCCGCCTGCGGCCAGCCCTTGAGCAGGGGATCGACCGCGGCCCAGCCGGCCTCGATGTTGTCGGCGCGCTGGAACAGCGTCGCGTCGCCGGTCATGCAATCGTAGAGCAGCGTCTCGTAGCCGACATTCGGCCGGTCGGCGAAGAAGTCCTTGTAGCGGAAGCCGGAGCGCACCCGGCCGATCTTCATCTGCGGCCCCGGCACCTTGACGTTGAACTCGGTGCTGACCCCGTGATCGGGATCGATCTGGATCCGCATCACGGTGGGCGCGAGGTCGGCCGTGGGGGTGTCCTCGAACATCTTGAACGGCGCCGGCTTGAACAGCACGGCGATCTCGGTGCGCCGCCCGGTCATGCGCTTGCCGGTGCGGACGTAGAACGGCACCCCGGCCCAGCGCCAGTTCTCGATGCTGAGCTTCAACGCGATGTAGGTCTCGGTGACCGAGTCCTTCGCCACGTGCGGCTCGTCCCGGTAGGCGGGCACGTCGCGCCCCTCCGAGGTGCCGGCCGTGTACTGGCCGCGCACCGCGTCCTCGGGCGGGATCGGCTTCACGGCCTCGGCGAGCTTGGCCTTCTCGGTGCGCACGGCCTCCGCGTCGAAGGAGTTCGGCGGCTCCATGGCGACCATGCAGAGCAGCTGGAACATGTGGTTCGGCACCATGTCGCGCAGCGCCCCGGTCGGCTCGTAGAAGCCGCCCCGCTCCTCGACGCCCACGGTCTCGGCCGCCGTGATCTGGATGCTGTCGATGTATTCCCGCCGCCAGACCGGCTCCAGCAGGCCGTTGGCGAAGCGGAACGCCATGATCGACTGAACGGTCTCCTTACCCAGGAAGTGGTCGATCCGGTAGAACTGGCTCTCGTCGCCCTGGCGCAGGATGCGGGCGTTCAGCTCCCGGGCCGAGGCGAGATCGGAGCCGAACGGCTTCTCGATGACCACGCGGCGGAAGGTGTCGCCCTCCTGCTTGAGCAGGCCGGCCTGGCCGAGCCCGTCCACGATCGTCCCGAAGAAGCGCGCCGCCACCGCGCAGTAGAACACCGCGCTGCCGGTGACCCGCTGCTTCACGGCCGCGTAGGTCTCGGGCTTCTCGAAATCGCCCTTGAGGTAGTGGAGCCGATCCCGGATGAAGCCCCAGCTCTTCGGGTCGATGTGGTCGGCGTGGAACTCCGAGGTCGGGTCCTTGCTGAACGCCTCCAGGGTCTGGGTGAGATTCTCGCGGAGCGATTCGTCCGTCCCGTCATTGTGATCGATGCCGAGGATCGAGAAGCCCTCGGACAGCAGGCCGGCGCCGGCGAGGTTGTAGAGCGAGGGCATCAGCAGGCGCTTGGTGAGGTCGCCGCCAGCCCCGAAGATCACCAGCGTGCAGGGCGGCGCCGGCTGCGTGCCGCAGGCTGCCGTGTCCTTGAGGGCTGTCGTCGGCTCGGCCATCCCTGACTCCCGTGTGGCTGCACTGCACCAAACCGGCCTGACAACCCGCCGCGGCGAGGCCCGTTCCGGTACCCGCTGGGCTATGCTGCGCCGAGGTTAGGATCAAGGAACCCCGCATGCATACCCATTCCCTCGAGCCCTGGGCCCACAGCCACGTCTTCCTGGGCGACCGGCACGATCGGCACGCCCGCCGGACCTGGGCGGTGGTCGCGCTCACGGCCGTCACGATGGTGGCGGAGGTCGCCGGCGGCACGTGGCTCGGCTCGATGGCGCTGGTCGCCGACGGCTGGCACATGTCGACCCACGCGGCGGCCCTGGGCGTCGCGGCGCTCGCCTACCACTTCGCCCGGCGCCACGCGGACGACCCCCGCTTCAGCTTCGGCACCGGCAAGTTCGGCGACCTCGCGGCCTTCGCCAGCGCGCTGCTGCTCGGCCTGATCGCCCTGCTGATCGGCGCCGAGAGCCTCGACCGGCTGCTGCACCCGGTGGCGATCGGCTTCGGTCAGGCGATCCCGATCGCCGTGCTGGGGCTCGCCGTGAACCTCGCGAGCGTCTGGCTGCTGCACGACGACCACGACGACCACGGCCACGACGACCACGCTCACCATCACGGAGGCCACGCGCACGGAGGTCACGCGCACGGAGGTCACGCGCACGCGGGCCACGCGCATGGCGGCCACGGCGGCCACGACACGAACTTCCGGGCCGCCTACGTCCACGTCCTGGCCGACACGCTGACGTCGGTCCTGGCCATCGTGGCGCTGCTCGGCGGGCGCTATCTCGGCCTCGCCTGGCTCGACCCGGCCATGGGCCTCGTCGGCACCGCCGTGATCCTGGCGTGGTCGTGGAGCCTGCTGCGGACGGCCGCCCTCGTGCTCCTCGACGCACGGTCCTCGCCGGCGGCCACCCGGGAGATCCGGGAGCGCCTGGAGATCGGCGGCGACCGGGTCAGCGACCTGCATCTCTGGCAGATCGGGCCGGGCCACCGGGCCGCCGTGATCGCCCTCGTCAGCGACGATCCGCAACCGCCCGCCCACTACAAGGCGCGCCTCGCCGGGGTGAAGGGCCTGAGCCACGTCACCGTCGAGGTCCAGCTCTGCGGGGGGCACGCGGCGGCGGCCTGACGGTCCCGCGCGGGCGCTCGGCCCGGCGGCCGCTACTCGTCGGGGCGGACCGCCTGGCCGCCCCGGTCGATCGGCAGGCTCGGGCCCTTCAGCTCGGAATCGCTCGGCAGGGCGCGCACGTCCCAGCCGCCGCCGAGCGCCCGGATCAGCGTGACCGCCGCAGTGAAGCGGTTCAGTCGCACCTGAAGGGCGTTGACCTCGTTGTTCACGAGCAGGTTCTGCGCGGTCACCACCGTGGTGAAGTTCTGGGTGCCGGCCCGGTACTCGTTGAGAGTGATCTCCACGGCCCTGCGCGACAGGTCCACGGCGGTGTCCTGCGCCCCCTGCTGCTGGCCGAGGATGCGCAAAGCCGCCATCTGGTTCTCGACCTCCGCGAAGGCGGCCAGCACCACCTGCCGGTAATTGGCCACCGCCGCGTCGTAGCCGGCCTCGGCCGAGCGCAGCGCCGCGGTGCGGGCGCCGCCGTCGAACAGCACCTCGCTGCCGGAGGCCGCCACCGACCAGACCTGGTTGGCCGCTGAGAGCAGGCCGTTGCGGGTCGCCCCCGAGATGCCGCCCTGGGCCGAGATCGTCACGGTCGGGAAGAAGGCCGCCACCGCCACGCCGATGCGCTCGCTCTGCGATTGGACGAGGCGCTCGGCCTGGGCCACGTCGGGCCGCCGCTCCAGCAGGTCGCCGGGGATGCCCACCGGCACGCCCGGCGGGCTGCGCCCGATGCCGGATACCGGGATCGACACCTCGGAGGGCGGCCGCCCGATCAGGGTGGCGATGGCGTTGACGAACTGCACCCGGGTCAGGCGCACCGCGATGGCCTGGGCCTGGATGGTCTGGACCTGGGTCTGCGCGGTGATCACGTCGGAGCGCGCCGCGACCCCGGCGGCGTACTGGTTCTCGGTGATCGCCAGGGTCCTCTTGAAGTTCTCGACGTTCTCGTCGAGCACCTTCTGGAGGGAATCGGCGTAGCGCACCGTCAGGTAGTCGGCCGCGATCTCCGCCTGGATGCTCAGGCGGGTCAGCGCGATCGTGGCGGCGTCGGACTGCGCCAGGGCCGCCTCGCTCTCGATGGTGCGGCGCGTGCCGCCGAACAGGTCGAGCTCCCAGCTCGCCTGGCCCAGCAGCGCCACGTTGGTTCGCGTGGCTGTGCCGCTGCCGGTCCGGGTGATGCTCGGCGCGCCGATCACCGTCGGGTACAGGGCCGCCTGCGCGGAGGCGACGAGCGCCCGCGCCTGCCGGTAATTCGCCACCGCCTGCCGGAGGGACTGGTTGTCGACGTCGACGAGGCGGATCAGCCGGTCGAGGGTCGGGTCCTTGAACACCCGCCACCAGTCGCCGCGCTCGACCGCGTCGCTCGGCCGGGCCTCGCGCCAGCCCTTCTTCCGCGCCGCGACGTAGGCCGGGCTGTCCTCCCGGACACCGCCCTGCTTGTAGGCCAGCGGCGTCTCCACGGAGGGTCGGGTGTAGTCCGGGCCGACCACGCAGCCGGCGAGGAGCGGGGCGGCGAGGAGCAGGGATGCGAGGGTGCGGAGCCGTTGATGGGTAAAAAGCGCACCTCCCACCCTGAACCTCATCCTGAGGTGCCGGAGCGTAGCGGAGGCCTCGAAGGAGCCCTCCAGGAATCGCGCGCCTGGCTGGAGCCCTCCTTCGAGGCTGCTGCGCAGCACCTCAGGATGAGGAGGTGGGTTGGAGGAACCCCCGCGCGCGATCGCGGCCGCCGCTGTTTCACGTGAAACCTTAACCATCACTCTCCGGCCGGCAGCGCCGCTTCTCCGCTCCGCCCGCCGCGCCTGCGCCGGTTGAGCACCCTGTGCCGGAGGCGATCGAGGGTGAGGTAGACGACAGGGGTGGTGTAGAGGGTCAGGATCTGGCTCACAATCAGCCCGCCGACGATGGCGATGCCCAGCGGGCGGCGCAGCTCCGCGCCCTCGCCGTTGGCCAGGATCAGCGGCACGGCGCCGAGCATGGCGGCCAGCGTCGTCATCATGATCGGCCGGAAGCGCAGGAGACAGGCCTCGCGGATCGCGTCCACGGGATTCGCGGCCCGGGTCCGCTCCGCGTCGATCGCCACGTCGATCATCATGATCGCGTTCTTCTTCACGATGCCGATGAGCAGGAACACCGCGATCAGCGCGATGATGGTGAAGTCGGTGCCCGTCACCAGCAGGGCCAGCACCGCGCCGACGCCGGCCGAGGGCAGGGTCGAGAGGATCGTCAGCGGGTGCACGAAGCTCTCGTAGAGGATCCCCAGCACCGCGTAGACCGCCAGGATCGCCGCCAGGATCAGCAGCGGCTGGCGCGACGCGGAGGCGACGTAGTTCTTGGCCGCGCCGGCATACTCGCCGTGGATCGTGGCGGGCAGCTGCAGGGAGGCCATGGCCCGGTCGATGGCGTCGGTGGCGTCCGACAGGCTCTTGCCCGGGGCGAGGTTGAACGAGATCGTGGTCGCCACGAACAGGCCCTGGTGGCTCACCTGCACGGGGGCGCTGCCGGGCTCGATCCGCGCGAAGGCCGAGAGCGGCACCATCGTCTCCTTGGCGGCCGAGACCGGCGCGCTCGACGAGGCGCCGCCCTTGCTCGCCGCGATGGCGTTGGCGGAGGCGTTGCGGGCCGAGTCGGACGCGATGGCGGCGGCGTTCGAGGCGGTGTCGGCCGTGCTGGCGGAGGCGGCGGCGGCCGCCGCCGCGACGGCGCCCGCGGTGCCCGAGCCGCCGACGGCGCCGGAGCCCGTGGCGACGCCGGTCGCGGCGCTCGCCGACGACCCGCTGCCCGGGCTGCTGGTGCCGGTCGCCGCGTTGGTGTTGACGGTCCCGCCCGCCGCCACCGTGCCGGCGACCGCGTTGGTGGTGGCCGAGCCCGGCGCGTTGCCGCCCGAGGTCGAGACGTAGATCTGCTTGAGCGTCTCCGGCGTTTCCAGGTAGCGCGGCGCGATCTCCATCACGACGTGGTACTGGTTCAGCGGGTTGTAGATCGTCGAGACCTGGCGCTGGCCGAAGGCGTCGTAGAGGGTGTTGTCGATCTTGTTCGGCGTGATGCCGTAGCGGAACGCGGTCGCCCGGTCGATCACGACCCGGCTCTCCAACCCGCCCTCCTGCTGGTCCGAGGTCACGTCCGCGAAGGTCGGGTCCTTCTGCAGGGCCGCCACCAGCTTCGGGGCGGCGGCGAACAGCTCCTCGGCCGTGTCGCCCTGGAGGGTGTACTGGTACTGGGCGAAGCTCTGGCGGCCGCCCATCTGCAGGTCCTGGCGGGGGAAGACGTAGAGGCGCGCGCCCGCGACCTGCGCGAGCTTCGGCCGCAGCCGCGCCATCACGGCCGAGATCGGCGCCCGCTCGTTGAGCGGCTTCAGGCCGACGAAGACGTTGGCCGAGTTGGTGCCGCGGCCGCCCGTGAAGCCGACGACGCTCTCGACCGCCGGATCCGCCCCGACGATCGCGGTCGCCTGCGTGAGCTTCTTCTCCATCGACTGGAACGAGATGCGCTGGTCGGCCTGGATGCCGCCCATCATCTGCCCGGTATCCTGCTCGGGGAAGAAGCCCTTCGGGACGATGATGTAGAGGTAGACGTTGAGCCCGACCGTGGCGAGCAGGCTCAACAGGACGAGGCGCGGATGGGCGAGCGCCACCTCCAGCGTCCGCGCGTAGGCCCCGAGCAGCCGGGCGAAGCCGCCCTCCAAAATCCGGATCAGCAGGTTCGGCCGGCGGCCGGCCGGCGGTTCGCCATTGGGGCCATGCCCCTCGGCCCGGAGCAGCCGGGCACACATCATCGGCGTGGTCGTGAGCGAGAGCACCAAGGAAATCAGGATCGACAGCGACAGGGTGACGGAGAATTCCTGGAAGATGCGGCCGACGAGGCCGCCCATCAGCAGGATCGGCAGGAACACCGCGATGAGTGACAGGCTCATCGAGATCACCGTGAACCCGACCTCCCGCGCGCCGATCAGCGCCGCCTGGAGCCGGGGCTTGCCCTCCTCGATGTGCCGCTGGACGTTCTCCAGCACCACGATGGCGTCGTCGACCACGAAGCCGGTGCCGATGATCAGCGCGGTCAGCGACAGGATGTTGAGCGAGTAGCCGAGCAGATACATCGCCGAGAAGGTGCCGACGATCGAGATCGGCACGGCGACCGCCGGGATCAGCGTGGCCCGCCAGGAGCGCAGGAAGCCGTACACCACCAGGATGACGAGGCCGACCGCCACCAGCAGCGTCTCCTCGGTGGCCGCGAGGGAGGCGCGGATCGTGGCGCTGCGATCGCCGGTGAGCTTGATGTCGATGCCGCCGGGCAGGGAGGCGGTGATCTGCGGCAGCGCCTCCTTCACGGCGTTGATGGTCTCGACCACGTTGGCGCCGGGCTGCTTGTAGACGAACAGCAGCACGCCCGGCTTGCCGTTGACGATGCCGAGGTTGCGCTTGTCCTCGACCCCGTCGAGCACCTGCCCGACATCGGTGAGCTTCACCGCGGCGCCGTTGCGGTAGGCCACGATGATGTCGCGGTAATCGGCGGCCTTGCGGCCCTGATCGTTGGCGTAGAGCTGGTAGCGGCGGTCGCCCGCGTCGATCTCGCCCTTGGGCGAGTTCGCGTTCGCGGAGGCGAGCGCGGCCCGGATGCCCTCGAGGCCGATGCCGTAGTTGAACAGGGCCGTGGGATCGAGCTCGACCCGCACGGCCGGCAGGGACGAGCCGCCGATATCGACGTTGCCGACGCCCGGCAGCTGCGACAGCTTCTGCTGCACCACGGTGGCGGCGGAATCGTAGACCTGGCCGCGGGTCAGCGTCTCCGAGGTCATGCCGAGGATGATGATCGGCGTGTCGGCGGGGTTGAACTTCCGGTAGGTCGGGTTCTGCCGGAGCGACGCGGGCAGGTCGGCGCGCGCCGCGTTGATGGCGGCCTGGACGTCGCGGGCCGCGCCGTCGATGTCGCGGTTGAGGCCGAACAGCAGCACGATCCGGGTCGAGCCGAGGGAGTTCGTGGACGTCATCTCGTTGACGTCCGCGATGGCGCCGAGCCGCCGCTCCAGGGGCGCCGCCACGGTGGTGGCCATGGTGTCGGGCGAGGCGCCGGCCATCTGGGCCTGGACGAGGATCACCGGGAAGTCGATCTGCGGCAGCGGCGCCACCGGCAGCTTCAGGAAGGCGAACAGCCCGGCGAGCAGCACGCCGATCGTGAGCAGCGTGGTCGCCACCGGCCGCCGGATGAACGGCTCGGAGATGTTCACGGCAGCGCCTCGCCGGGCGCGAGATCCGGCCCCCGCCGCCCCGAGATCCGCCGCTCCAGCCGGTCGAAGGCCAGGTAGATCACCGGCGTGGTGAACAGCGTCAGCACCTGGCTGACGATCAGGCCGCCCGCGATGCAGATGCCGAGCGGCTGGCGCAGCTCGGAGCCGACGCCGGTGCCGAGGATCAGCGGCACCGCCGCGAAGAGCGCCGCCAGCGTCGTCATCAGGATCGGCCGGAAGCGCAGCAGGCAGGCCTGGAAGATCGCCTCGCGGGGCTCGAGCCCGTCCTCGCGCTCCGCCTGGAGCGCGAAGTCGATCATCATGATGGCGTTCTTCTTCACGATGCCGATCAGCAGCACGATGCCGATCACCGCGATGATGTCGAGCGACAGGCCGAACAGCATCAGGCCGAGCAGCGCCCCGATCCCCGCCGACGGCAGGGTCGAGAGGATCGTGATCGGGTGGATGAAGCTCTCGTAGAGCACGCCCAGCACGATGTAGACGGTCACGATCGCCGCCAGGACCAGGAACAGCTCGTTGCCGAGCGCCGACTGGAAGGCGAAGACCGAGCCCTGCGGCACCACCCGGAACGAGGGCGGCAGGCCGATCTCGGCCTTGACCTTGTCGATCGCCTCGACCGCCTGCCCCAGCGCCGCGCCGGGGGCGAGGTTGAACGACACGGTGGTGGCCGGGAACTGGCCGAGATGGGAGATCAGCAGCGGCGCCCGCCGCTCGCTGATCCGCGCGACCGCCGAGAGCGGCACCTGCCCGTTGGTCGCCGTGGAGGAGGGCAGGTAGATCGCGTCGAGGCTGCGGAGCGTCGTGTGCAGCTTCGGGTCGGCCTCCAGGATCACCCGGTACTGGTTGGACTGGGTGAAGATCGTCGAGATGATCCGCTGGCCGAAGGCGTCGTAGAGGGCGTTGTCGATCGTCGCCGGGGTGATGCCGTAGCGGCCGGCGGTCGGCCGGTCGATGGTCACGTAGGCGGCGAGCCCCTGGCCCTGGTGGTCGCTCGCCACGTCGGTGACCACGGGCGACTTCGCCAGCGCCTCGGTGAAGCGCGGCACCCAGGTCTCGAAATCGTCGATGTTCGGGCTCTCCAGGATCACCTGGTACTGGGTCGCCGAGACCGCGGTGTCGATCGTCAGGTCCTGGACCGGCTGCATGTAGAGCCGCATGCCGGGCTGGTTGGCCGCCGCCGCCGAGATCCGCCGGATGATCGCGCTGGCCGTCGCGGTGCGCGCGTCCCGGGGCTTCAGGTTGATCAGCATCCGGCCGGAATTGAGCGTGACGTTCTGGCCGTCGACCCCGATGAACGACGACAGGCTGGCCACGTCCGGGTCCTTGAGGACGATCTCGGCCATCCGCTGCTGGCGCTCGGCCATGGCGGCGTAGGAGACCGACTGGTCGGCCTGGGTGATGCCCTGGATCACGCCCGTGTCCTGCACGGGGAAGAAGCCCTTCGGGATCACCGCGAACAGGTAGATCGTGAGCCCGAGCGTGCCGAGCGCCACCAGCAGGGTCAGGCCCTGGTGGTTCAGGACGACCCGCAGGGAGCGGCCGTAGGACTCGATCGTGCCGTCGATGGCGCGCCGGCCGAGGCGGGAGAGGACGCCCTCGCGGCGGCGGTGACCGGCTTCCGGGACGTGCTTCAGGAGCCGCGCGCACAGCATAGGCACCAGCGTCAGCGAGACCACCGCCGAGATGATGATCGTGGCCGCCAGCGTGATGGCGAATTCGTGGAACAGCCGCCCGACCACGTCGCCCATGAACAGGAGCGGGATCAGCACGGCGATCAGCGAGACGGTCAGCGAGATGATGGTGAAGCCGATCTCGCGGGAGCCCTTGAGCGCCGCCTCCAGGGGCGAGTCCCCGGCCTCCACGTGCCGGGCGATGTTCTCGATCACCACGATGGCGTCGTCGACCACGAAGCCGGTGGCGATGGTGAGCGCCATCAGCGACAGGTTGTCGAGGGAGAAGCCGTAGAGGTCCATGACCGACAGGGCGCCGACCAGCGACAGCGGCACCGACAGGCTCGGGATCAGGGTCGCCGACAGGCTGCGCAGGAACAGGAAAATCACCAGCACCACGAGCGCGATGGCGAGGCCGAGCTCGAACTGCACGTCCTCCACGGAGGCGCGGATCGTGGTGGTCCGGTCGGTGAGCGGCGCCACCGCGACGGCGGCCGGCAGGCTCGCCTGGAGCTGCGGCAGCAGCGACTTGATCTTGTCGACGGTCGCGATGACGTTGGCGCCGGGCTGGCGCTGGATGTTCAGGATGACCGCCGGCGTCGCGTCCGCCCAGGCGCCGAGCTTGGTGTTCTCCGGCCCCTCGACCACGTCGGCCACCTCCGAGAGCATCACCGGGGCGCCGTTGCGGTAGGCGATGATCGCCGCGTCGTAGGCCTTCGGGTCGCGGATCTGGTCGTTGGCGTTGATCGCGTAGGACTGCTTCGGCCCGTCGATCGTGCCCTTCGGCGTGTTGACGTTGAGGTTGGTGATGGTGGTGCGCAGGTCGTCGATGTTGAGCCCGTAGGCGGCAAGCGCCCGCGCGTTGAATCGCACCCGCACGGCCGGGCGCTGGCCGCCCGAGATGCTCACGAGGCCGACGCCCGCCACCTGGCTGATCTTCTGCGCGAGGCGCGACTCGGCGAGGTCGCGCACCTGGGTGAGCGGCAGGGTCTTGGAGGTGAGCGCCAGCGTCAGGACCGGCGCGTCGGCCGGGTTGACCTTGGCGTAGATCGGCGGCGCCGGCAGGTCGGAGGGCAGGAGGTTGCCGGCGGCGTTGATCGCCGCCTGGACCTGCTGCTCGGCG
This sequence comes from Methylobacterium sp. 190mf, assembly GCF_900107945.1. Taxonomy (NCBI): domain Bacteria; kingdom Pseudomonadati; phylum Pseudomonadota; class Alphaproteobacteria; order Hyphomicrobiales; family Methylobacteriaceae; genus Methylobacterium; species Methylobacterium sp. 190mf. The sequence continues at coordinate 78,126 of NZ_FNVI01000014.1, forward strand.
ATGTCCAGCGGCAGGTCCAGGCTGAACTGCAGGGTGATGACCGAGGCGCCCGCCGAGGATTGCGAGGTCATCTGGTTGAGGTTGGCGAGCTGGCCGAACTGCCGCTCCAGCGGCGCCGTCACCGAGGAGGTCATCACCTCGGGGCTGGCGCCGGGATAGAAGGTCTGGACCTGGATCGTCGGGTAATCGACCGCCGGCAGCGCCGAGACCGGCAGGTTCAGGTACGACACGCCGCCGACGATCAGGATCGCCAGCATCAGCAGCGTCGTGGCCACCGGCCGCAGGATGAACAGGCGGGACGGGTTCATGACGCGCTCCCGTTATCCCTTCCCCCGCAGAGGGGGGAGAGGGAGCGTCGCGCCAGAGCCGTCCTCACTGCGCCTGACGGCGCCGGTGCCGACGACCGCCCTCCGCTGTCCCTTGGGAATCCGCCGCCGCGTCGGCGGGCGCGCCGGGCTTCACCTCCCCCTTGCCGTCAGCCTTGCCGTCCGGCTTCGCCGCCGCGGCCTTGCCGTCGCCGGCGGCCGCCGGCGCGCCCTCGGTGATGCGCACCGGCGCGCCGTCCTTCAGCCGGTCGGTGCCGTCCGTGACGACGCGGTCACCCGGGTTCAGCCCGGAGACCACCACCGTGTGGATCCCGTCGGTCTCGCCGGTCTTGATCGGCCGGACCGTGACCTTGCTGTCCCCGTCCATCAGGTAGACGTAGGTGCCGGGCGTGCCCTGGAGCAGGCTGGAATTCGGCACCAGCGTCGCGCCCCGCACCGTGTCGACGGTCAGCTTGGCGTTGACGAACTGGTTCGGGAACAGCTCCTCGTCGGAATTGTCGAACAGCGCGCGCAGCTTCACCGTGCCGGTGGTCGTGTCGATCTGGTTGTCGACCGTGTCGAGGCGGCCGGTGGCGATCTCGTGGGCGTCGCCGCGGTCGTAGGCCCGCACGGTGAGCTTCGCGCCCGCCCGCACCTGCCGCATCACCCGCGACACGTCGTCTTCCGGCAGGGTGAACACCACCGAGATCGGGTGGAGCTGGGTCACCACCACGATCGCCGTGGAGGCGGCCGAGATGTAGTTGCCCTGGTCGACTTGGCGCAGGCCGACGCGGCCGTCCACCGGCGAGACGATGTGCGTGTAGGCGATGTTGAGCTTCTGCTGGTCGACGAGCGCCTGGTCGGCCGCGACTGTGCCCTCGTTCTGCTTCACCAGGGCGGCCTGCGTGTCGACGTTCTGCTTCGAGATCGAGTCCTGCCGGTTCAGCGTCTGGTAGCGCTGCAGGTCGAGCTTCGAGTTCTGGAGCAGCGCCTGGTCGCGGGCGAGCTGGCCCTGGTACTGCGCGAGCAGCGCCTCGTAGGGGCGGGAATCGATCCGGGCGAGCTCGTCGCCCGCCTTCACGTTCTGGCCCTCCCGGAACTGCACCTGCGTGAGGTAGCCGCTGATCTGCGACTTCACCGTCACGGTGGCGAGCGGCGTCACGGTACCGAGGCCCTGCAGCACCACCGGCATGTCGCCGGTCGTGGCGCTGGCGATGCCCACCGCCTGCGGCATGTCGGCCCCGCCGCGCCGGCCGCCGTGGCCGCCGGTGTGATGCGCCGTCGCCGGCTCGGCGCCCTTGCCGGTGCGCGCCTCGTACCAGCGGTGGCCGATCGCCCCGGCGCCGGCGAGCAGCACCAGGATCACGAGCCAGCGGATCGGGCGGAAGCGCCGCGTCCGGACCTCGCGCGCGGGCGCCTCGCCGGGCTGGTAGGCGCGGGCCGTGTCGGTCCGGATCGGTGAACTCTCGTTCATGCCTGACTAGAGCACAGGACGGTCGTCTGCGCGACCGGCGGCACCCTATCCCTCGCTGTCCAAGCCCCCATGCCGCCCCCGGAACGCCGCGTCCCGGAAGCCCGTCCTGAAGCCGCCCGGTCCCGCGGGACCCGACGGCTCCGATCCCGTGTACGGGAGCGTAAGCCCATAAAGCTGTCCGGGCCCCGAACGGCTCCTTACCGCGGCGTCATGGACACCCGCGGCCGCGCCGCTCGCGCACCTCGCGGCGCCCTCCACCGGTGCCCGGCCAATGCGCCGTCACTAGGGCGGCGACGTTTCACTCGTGTTGCTGGGGCCCGCCGGACGCGTCCGGTACCGCATAAGCGCGCAGCACCGCCCGGAACGCGGGATCGACCGGGGTGACGGCCACGGCGCGGCGCAGGCCGAGTCCGAGGCCGCCGACCAGCAGCGCCAGCACCAGGCAGCCGAGGAACGCGCGTGAGGAGGGCCGCATCGTCGTATCCGGTGGCCGACCCAGCGAGCGGGGTGTGAGCGGGTGCGGCCGCGTCCGGACATGCCGAAAGGGCCACCGACCCGCAAGTCGATGGCCCTTCTGGGGACCGGAGCGGCGCCCCGCTGACGGAGCGAGGGGGCGAAGCTCCGTCGGCGTGTGCGCCGCTCCGGCCGTGATCCGAACCTAAGAGACGGGTGATGAATGTCAACATTCGTCAGCAGGCCCCGGCGCGCCGGAGACCGGGTCTGTGCGACCGCGCACATTCCGCAACGCGCGACGGCCATGTTACAGGCCGGCGATGCCGAGACCCGCCATGCCGACTCTCTCGATGCCCGGCGCCGCGTGCCGTACCCCGTGCCGCGCCGCATGAGGTCCGCCGTCATCAACTCCATCTTCGACGCGCTGCCCACGACCGTGTTCGAGACCATGTCGCGTCTCGCGCGGGTCCACGGTGCGATCAATCTCGGCCAGGGATTCCCGGACGATGCCGGGCCGGCGGATGTCCGCGAGCGGGGCGCGCGGGCGCTCCTGGACGGCTGGAACCAGTACCCGCCGATGATGGGCCTGCCGGCCCTGCGCGAGGCGGTCGCCGCCCATTACGCGCAGCACCAGGGCCTCGTCCTCGACCCGGAGACCGAGGTGATGGTCACCTCCGGGGCGACCGAGGCCCTGGCCGGCGCGCTCCTGGCGCTGATCGAGCCCGGCGACGAGGTCGTGCTGTTCGCGCCCATGTACGACGCCTACCTGCCCCTGGTCCGGCGGGCGGGCGGCGTACCGCGGATCGTGGCGCTCCGGCCCCCGGCCTTCCGCCTCGACGAGGCCGCGCTCGCGGAGGCTTTCGGGGCGCGGACCCGGGTCGTGGTGCTGAACAACCCCCTCAACCCGAGCGCCACCCTGTTCGCGCCCGAGGACCTCGACCTGCTCGCCCGCTACTGCCAGCGCTTCGACGTGACCGCCCTCTGCGACGAGGTCTGGGAGCACGTGGTGTTCGACGGCGCGCGCCACCGGCCGCTGATGGCGCTGCCCGGGATGCGGGAGCGGACCGTCAAGATCGGCTCGGCCGGCAAGATCTTCTCCCTCACCGGCTGGAAGGTCGGTTTCGTGATGGCCGATGCCCGGCTGATGCGCGGGCTCGCCAAGGCGCACCAGTTCCTGACCTTCACGACGCCCCCGAACCTCCAAGAGGCGGTGGCCTACGGGCTGGGCAAGCCGGCCCCGTGGTTCGAGGCGATGCGCGCCGGCTACGCCCGGTCCCGCGACCGGCTCGCGGACGGCCTGCGCGGCCTCGGCTTCACCGTGCTGCCGGCCCGGGCCACGTGGTTCCTCAACATCGACATCGCCGCCCGCGGCCACGCCGACGACGTGGCCTTCTGCGAGGCCCTCGTCACCCGTCACGGCGTCGCGGCGATCCCCGTGAGCGCCTTCTACCCGGACGCCTCCGTGCGCGGCCTCGTCCGGCTCTGCTTCGCCAAGGACGACGCGACCCTGGATGCGGCGCTCGACCGCATGCGCGGGCTCCCGGGGGCCGGGGCATGAGGGTCGGCTCGAGGGACGGCATGACCGGCAGCAGGACGGGCAGCAGGACGGGCATCACGGCGGACCGCGCGCGCCGAGCGGGCGCCGTCCTTGCGCGGATCCGGGCGGGGGGCCACATCGTTGGGGACGATGGCTTCCCGACGGATCCCGACCATGGACTTCACCCAGGCTGCTCAGGCCGGGCGTTTCGCCCGTGCCGAGACCTTCCCCGGAGGCGAGACCCGCGCCGGCACCCGGCCCCCCTACCTGTCGGCGGATCTCGGACGGGAGGCGAGCCTCGCCCGGCTGGAGACGCTGGCCCACCTGATGGACACCGCCTTCGTCATCCCGGGCATCAACCGGCGGGTCGGGTTCGACGCGCTGATCGGCCTCGTGCCGGTGATCGGCGACCTGGCCGGCATGGTGATCTCGTCCTTCATCGTCTACGAGGCGAAGCGCCTCGGGGCGCCGCGCTGGCTGGTGGCCCGGATGGGCCTGAACGTGGCCTTCGACGGGCTGATCGGCGCCGTGCCGGTGGCGGGCGACCTGTTCGACGCCGCCTTCAAGGCCAACCGCCGCAACGTCCGGCTGCTGCGCCGCTGGCTGGAGCGCAGCGGCAACCTGCGTCCCACCGAGATCGACGGCACCGCGACCCGGCTCGACGGCTGAGCGTTCCCGGCCTCCGTCCCGCGGCCGACCGGTCGCGGGGCCGCCCGGATATCGGGGCGGCCGGCGCGCGCGCGACGCGGCTCGGGAGGCAGCACGGATGAACGAGGTCACGCGTCCCGGCGACAGCGAGGTCGTGCCCGCGCCGATGCCCGGCGCCCAGCCGCTGGTCCTGCGGCCCGACGAGGGCGCGCCGCCGCCGGTCCTGCCCGGGGCCGCCGGCCGGCGCGCCCGGCTGTCGCCGCTCAACCGGCGCCGCCTCGACAATTTCCGCCGCAACCGGCTCGGCTACGGATCGTTCGTGATCTTCACGGTCCTGTTCGTGCTCAGCCTGTTCGCGGAGTTCATCGCCAACGACCGCCCGATCGTGATGTCCTACAAGGGCGAGTGGCTGGTCCCGGTCCTGGTCGACTATCCGGAGGAGAAGTTCGGCGGCTTCCTCGCCACGACCGACTACCGCTCCCCCGAGATCCGCCGGGAGATCGCGGCGAACGGCTGGGCGCTGTGGCCGCCGATCCCGTACGCGTACGACACGATCAACGAGGACCTGCCGACGCCCTCGCCGTCGCCGCCGACCTGGATGCTCACGGACGCGCAGTGCAAGCCCGTCGCCGAGAAGCTCGGCGGCTCGACCTGCGCGGACATTCCCCAGCACTGGCTCGGCACCGACAACACCACGCGGGACGTGCTGGCGCGGGTGATCTACGGCTTCCGCATCTCGGTCCTGTTCGGTCTGATCCTGGCCGCGGTCTCGTCGGTGATCGGGGTCATCGCGGGGGCCGTGCAGGGCTATTTCGGCGGCTGGGTCGATCTCGCCTTCCAGCGCTTCATCGAGGTCTGGGGCGGCATCCCGACCCTCTACCTGATCATCATCATCTCGGCCTTCATCGCCCCGGGCTTCTTCGTCCTGCTCGGGATCATGCTGCTGTTCTCCTGGGTCGCGCTGGTGAGCGTGGTGCGCGCCGAGTTCCTGCGGGCGCGGAACTTCGAGTATGTCCGGGCGGCCCGGGCGCTGGGGCTGTCGAATATCCGGATCATGACGGTCCACCTGCTGCCGAACGCCATGGTGGCGACGCTGACCTTCCTGCCGTTCATCCTGAACGGCTCGATCACCACCCTGACCTCGCTCGACTTCCTCGGCTTCGGCCTGCCGCCGGGCTCGCCGTCCCTCGGAGAGCTTCTCGCGCAGGGCAAGGACAATCTGACCGCGCCGTGGCTCGGATTGACCGGTTTCCTGGTCATCGCCGTGATGTTGAGCCTGCTCGTCTTCGCCGGCGAGGCCGTGCGGGACGCCTTCGATCCGCGCAAGACTTTCGCCTGAGGCCGCGCGGGTTGCGAAAATGACGCAGGGCCTCGCCCCGCGCTCGCACAACTGTACGAAGATTGCGCATTGTGCCCGCACGACCGGGCGGCAATCGTATACGACCGTCTAGAGCCGGCCCCTGACCCGGGGGTAAAGGTCTCTGCCGGCTGCGAAAACCCGCTTCGAGGAAGCGACTAGCATTCGCCGGGCGGACACCGATAAAGCCTCTCAGAAGTGTCCATTAAGTGGCGCCAATGCAACCATACCCTGTAAGCCTCGCCGCGTGATGCAGAGTTAGACTTCGGTCTCATCACAGATAATTGTATGGCGCGGCTTGCATTTTTCGGACGCTGACTTAACTCGCGAAAGTGGGGATCCCATCAGGCATTTGTGCCGAGGAACGAGAGAATGTCAGAAGCTGCGCCGACATCGCAATTGGATTTCATCGAGCGGACCGTGGACGTCGTCGCGGCCTACGTTTCCAACAACTCGCTGCCCTCGGCCGAATTGCCGGCCCTGATCGCGAGCATCCACGAGGCGCTGAACACGATCGGGGCCGGCCCCGTCGCTCCGGCGACCGAGAGCGTCGAGCGGCCGACGCCCGCCCAGATCCGCAAGTCGATCCGCCCCGACGGGCTGGTCAGCTTCATCGACGGGAAGTCGTACAAGACGCTGAAGCGTCACCTGACCAAGCACGGTCTCGATCCGCAGACCTACCGCGAGCGCTACGGCCTGCCGGCCGATTACCCGACCACTTCGGCGAACTACTCGGCGCAGCGCTCGGCGCTCGCCAAGAGCCTCGGCCTCGGCCAGCCGGGCCGGTCCCCGGCGTCCGACAAGGCCGCCGCCGAGGAGGAGGCTGCCGCCTCCGCCCCCGCCTCCGGTCGCCGCAAGACCGCCGCGACCAAGACCCGGGCGAGCCGCAAGGTCGAGGCCGCCTGAGCGCGGCCGCGAGGCCCGGACGGGGGCGGGCGATCGGAGACGATCGCACCCGCACCGGTCCGGACTTGTTCGCCAGACCTCTTGGCCGGGCTCTCGGCCAAGCTCTCGGCCGGACCCCGCGCGCGGCGCGGCTCAGGCCGCGAGGCGCCCGTCCAGCGGGAACACCTTGGCGGGGTTCAGCATCCAGTCCGGATCGAACACCGCCTTGACCCGCATCTGCTGCTCGAGATCGACCTGGTCGTACTGGAAGCGCATCAACTCGCGCTTCTCGATGCCGACCCCGTGCTCGCCGGTGAGGCAGCCGCCGACCTCGACGCAGAGCTTCAGGATCTCGTCGCCCGCGGCCTCGGCCTTCTGCAATTCGCCGGGCGTGTTGATGTCGAACAGGATCAGCGGGTGCAGGTTGCCGTCGCCCGCGTGGAACACGTTGGCGACGCGCAGGCCCTTCTCGGCGCAGATGGCGCCGATCCGCTCCAGCACCGGCCCGAGCTGGCCGGTGGGGATCGTCCCGTCCATGCAGATGTAGTCGGAGATCCGGCCGGTGGCGCCGAAGGCCGACTTGCGGCCCTTCCAGATCGCGGCCGATTCCGCCTCCGAGCGCGAGACGCGCAGGCTGGTCGGGCGGAAATCCCGGGCGATCGTCTCGATCCGGGCCAGCATCGCGTCGCACTCGGCGTCCGAGCCCTCGACCTCGATGATCAGCATCGCCTCGGCGTCGCGCGGGTAGCCGGCCTGGGCGAAGTCCTCGGTGATGAGGATCGCCTCGCGGTCCATGTACTCGATCGCCACCGGGATGATCCCGGCCGCGATGATCGCCGCGACGCAGTCGCCCGCATCCTCGACCTTCGAGAAGCCGACCAGCACCGGGCGCGCGCCCTCGGCGGCGCGCAGGATCCGCACGGTCGCCTCGGTGACGATGCCGAGCTGCCCCTCCGAGCCGCAGACGAGGCCGAGCAGGTCGTAGCCGCCGCTGTCGAGGTGCTGGCCGCCGATCTCCACCACGGTGCCGTCATTGAGCACCAGGGTGACGCCGAGCAGGTTGTTGGTGGTCACGCCGTATTTCAGGCAGTGCGCGCCGCCCGAATTCATCGCGATGTTTCCGGCGATCGTGCAGGCGAGCTGGCTCGACGGGTCGGGAGCGTAGAAGAAGCCCTCGTGGCTGACCGCCCCGGAGATCGCCAGGTTGGTGATGCCGCTCTGCACCCGGGCCGTGCGGTTGGCGAAGTCCATGTCGAGGACCTGGGTCATCTTGCCGACGCCGAGGATGATCGCGTCGGCCTGCGCGATGGCGCCGCCCGCGAGCGAGGTGCCGGCGCCCCGGGGCACGACCCGCACGCCGTTGGCGTGGCAGTAGGCCATCACGGCGGCGACCTCCGCGGTGGTGGAGGGCAGCACCACGGCGAGCGGCATCTGCCGGTAGGCGGTGAGCCCGTCGGTCTCGAAGGCCCGGCGCTCGTCCTCGCTGACCACCAGCGCCTCCGGCGCGACCAGGGGTGCGAGGCCGGCCAGGATCGCCTCGCGGCGGGCGAGGATCGCGGGATCGGGGTCGGGGAAGCGGATGGTCATGGGGCTCTTGCCCTCCTGGGGCCCGCGGCGCGGGACGGCGCGCGGGATGGCGTGCCGGGAGCATGGACCCCGGCGGCCGCGCCTTCAACCGGCGTGCGGCGCTGCGTCGTCCCCGCGTCACATTTCAACCACGACGGCTGCCTAGCGTCGCCGGAGACGCCTCGCTGCGCCGCTCCCCGATTCCGGCCCCCGGTGCCGGATCCGGTCGACGGGTCAAGAACGGACACGATGAACGCTCCCGCCTCCAGCGCCCTGCGCGACGACCGCTACGACGCGCCGTCGGCGCATCTCGCCACCACCCGCGACCTCGGGATCCGCAGCCTCCAACTCGGCATCGCGGCCCTGCAGGAGGCGAGCGCGGCCTTCCAGGGCCGGCTCGGCGCGGCCTTCGAGGAGGCGGTGCAGACCATCCTGCAGAGCAAGGGCCGCGTCATCGTCAGCGGCATCGGCAAGAGCGGGCATGTCGGGCGCAAGATCGCCGCGACGCTGGCCTCCACCGGCACGCACGCCTTCTTCGTCCACCCGACCGAGGCGAGCCACGGCGACCTCGGGATGATCGCCCGGGACGACGTCATCATCGCGCTGTCGTGGTCGGGGGAGACCGCGGAACTGTCCGACCTGGTCGGCTTCAGCCGCCGGTTCTCGATCCCTCTGGTGGCGATCACCCGCAACGGCGAGAGCACCCTGGGCAAGGCCGCCGACGTGCTGCTGGAACTGCCCCGCGTGCGGGAATCCTGCCCGCACGACCTCGCGCCGACCTCCTCCAGCCTGATCCAGCTGGCGCTGGGCGACGCCCTGGCGGTGGCGCTCCTGGAGCGGCGCGGCTTCACCTCGGCGCGCTTCCACACCCTGCATCCGGGCGGCACCCTCGCGGCCCGCCTCAGGACCGTGCAGCAGGTGATGCACGGGCCCCAGGACATGCCGCTGGTGCACGAGACCGCCCTCATGTCCGAGGTGATGATCGAGATCGCGGCGCGGCGCTACGGCTGCGTCGGCGTCACGGACGCGGCCGGGCGCCTCGTCGGCATCGTCACGGACGGCGACCTGCGCCGCCACATGGGTCCGACGCTCCTCGACACGCCGGTCTCGACCGTCATGACCCGCGACCCGGTGACCGTGGAGCCGCACAAGCTGGCCCAGGCCGCGCTGGAGCTGATGAACCGCCGGCTGATCACGGCGGTCTTCGCCGTCACCGACGGCCGGCCGGTCGGCATCGTGCACGTCCACGACCTGCTGCGCGTCGGCATCGCCTGAGGCCGTCGGGACCCGGCAGGGTCCGATCCGCGCCCGCATCCCGCGAGGCCTCCGCGCCTCGGGACGGGGCCGGCGGGTACGGCGACCGGGCGCCCCTCACAGCCGGGCCAGCAGCTCCGTCTTCTTGGTCGCGAACTCCGCGTCGGTGAGCACGCCGCGCGCGTGCAGGTCGGCCAGCCGCTCGATGGTCGCGAGGATCGCGTCCGGAGACGACCGGTCCGGGGCCGCCGAAGGGGCAGCCGCAGCGGCCTGCGAAGCGGCGGGGGCGGCCTTCGCCGGGATCTCGGCCGAGTCCGCTCGGCCCGGGTCCGCTTGGCGCGGCGCCGCGACCTCCGCCTCGATCCGGCGCAGGCGGTCGAGGGCGACGGCCCCGGACGGTCCCGTGAAGCCGAGGCTGCCGTTCGCCTGGGAAACGCCGGTGATGCGGTGCTCGCCGGTATCGTACAGCGCGACCCCGGACCCCGCGTCGACGGCGAGCCGCCGGCTGTCCGGGAAATAGGCGTAGCGCAGCCCGTCCTGCGCGCCGGTGCTGGCCGGATCCCCGAGGCCGGCCGGCCACCACTCGCCGCCGCCGCGCCGCGCCGCGGGCGCGGCCTCCGAGAAGCCCCCCGCGGGGAGCGCCCCGGCCAGCTCGGTGCAGAGCGCGTCGACCCGCGCCTTCAGCGCGTCGTCGAACATCCGGCCGACCATCACCATCCCGCCGGAAAACCACTGCCCCATCCCGCCGAGATCGGGATGGTCGAACTGCGCCATCGTGCCGTGGCCACGCTCGAGGGCCCGGACCAGGTGGCGCACCGCGTCCGGGCTGACCCCGTGGCGGTCGGCGACGGTCTGCAGCCCGGGGACGGGGTCGAACGGCCCGTCATCCCGGAACGGGTCGGACGCGGCGGTGTCGGACGGATCCATGAGCCAGCTCCCGAAGCGTCGGAGGGCGGACAGGAGGCGCGCGGCGGCGGCCCCCTGCCGGCCCGGGTCGAGCCCGTGGGCCTGCGCCCACGGACCTGCGACGGCGTCGCGATGCGGAGCCAATCCCCGGCCGTCCGAGCGGGTTCCGGCCCGTCTCAGCCGGCGGCCTGCGGGAACGGTCCCGCGATGGTGAAGTCGGTGATCGGCCGGCGGCCGTTCGGGGTCTCGCGGGGCCGCTGCTCCTCGGTGAGGTCCGCCTCGGGCGTCTTGCGGCCGACCGCGAAGGCGGCCTCGATCCGGTGGTTCTCGGGCAGACGCAGCACCGCGGGCGCGCGGACGTGGTCGAACCCGACCATGCCGTGGGCGTGCCAGCCCTGGTGGATCGCCTGGAGCTGGAAGGCCAGCGAGGCGGTGCCGGCGTCGAAGGAGTGGCTGTAGGAGGGCTTCAGCTCGTCGCCGACCTTCATGAGCCCGTTCGAGACGAGGAACAGGATCGCGCCGGTGCCGGACACCCATTTCTGATTGCCGGGCACCAGCAAGTCGAAGAACGTGTCCCAGTGGGCGTCGCCCCGGAGCGCGTAGAGGAAGCGCCAGGGCTGCGAGTTGTAGGCGGAGGGCGACCAGCGCGCCGCCTCGATCATCCGCATCAGCTCGGATTCGGGCACGGCCTCGCCCGTGAAGGCGCGGGGCGAGTGCCGCTTCACGAAGACCGGATCGATGTCGTGGTCGGCGCGGCGGGGCGGGGGCAGGCTCAAGGGATTCGTCTCCGATAGGCGCGAGCGCCCGGGCGGCCGAGCTTGCCCGAAAGGCCGGGCTGGAGGCAAACGCGGGATCGCCCCGGCCGCCGTGACGGTCGCGAAGGGCTCGAGCGGTTGCCCGGCGGGATCTTCGGAGCGCTGCCGTCTTTGCGAGCGGAGCGAAGCAATCCAGGCAGCGCCACGACTGTCGATGTCGCGTCGCCCTGGGTCACTTCGCTACGCTCGTGAAGACGATGCAGGCCGCCCGATGGCCGCCGCCGCTCCGGTAACGATCTCGGCCCCCCGTCACGCCACGCTGCGCTCGATCTCCTCCTCGTCGCAGATCACGCCGGCATTGCCCTCGAACTCGGCCGCGAGGTCGACGGGGGCGTGGGTCGGCGCCGGCGAGACCCGGTCGCGGGCGAAGGTCGCCAGGAACAGGCGCATGACGTGGCGCACGCCCGCGTCGTTGATGGTGCGCTGGTCCTCGTTGTAGTAGCGCCCGGCATTCACGTTGCTCGTGACGATGTCGTAGGCGGGGAAGTAGACCGCCCGCGGGTCGCCGCGGCCGACCACCTCGCCGGCCGCCACCCGCAGCACCGACTTGGAGTAGCTGTTCGACTCCATCACGTGCCGGACCATGTAGGTGGCGATCATCGGCACCGGCGAGACCGTGAAGATCACCCGCGCCTTCGGATTCACGCTCCAGAGCCGGTCGAGGAAGCCGTTGAGGTCACCGAGCACCTCGCCCGCGCCGGCATTCACGCACTCGTAGAGCGCGGGGTCGAACGTGCCGCCCGCGACACCGGGGGCGAGCGGCAGCGCCGCGCCGTCGGCCCGCCAGCGCCAGCCCTCGGTGAGGCCGAGCGTCAGCACGAACACGTCGAGCGTCTCGAACAGACGGCGCACCTCGGCGAGGTGCGCGTCGCGCGCCGCGACCACCTCGGCCTCGCTGGCGAAGCCCGCCGGCTCGACGGTCGGGCGGAACGGGTCGACGTAGCGACCGTCGTCGCGCAGCCACGCCTTCAGTTCCGGCTCGAACGTGCCGTAGGCCCGGTCGAACAGCTGCACGAACTGGCGCGTGTAGTAGAGGTTGCCGTAGCGCGCCGAGAACGTGCCGAACTGGCGGGCATTGGCCTCCTCGGCGCTCATGCCGGGGGTCGGCGGCTCGGTCAGGTAGTAGTTGAACCCGGCGCCGCGCACCGCCTCGGCCACCCGCTGGGCGAAGCACGAGCCGCCGGTGGCGACCTTGTCGGTCGGTCCGATCACGAACGTGTCCTTCGGGTGCGGATTGACCGCGAAGGGCGGCACGTTGGTGACGACCTTGCGCCAGAATCGCTCGGCCGGTAGACCCGTATACGGATTCAACGCCATCTTCGAACCCTCTTCTTCACGACGGCGGCAGGCCCTCGGGGGCGCTGTTCCGTCCGCTGACACCGGCACGCGACGTGGCCCTGAACGACCTGCCCCGGCGCGCCCGCAGCGCGTTCACCCGCTCGGCGCCCGATTGGACGCCTACCCGTTGGGCCCCCACCTGGGCGACACCATGGCGGAACCGCGCCCGCACCGCCACGACCCGTGACGGGCCGAGCATCGCGGTGCTGGGCAATTGCCAGGCCCGGGGCATCGCCCGGGCCATGCGCCTGCTCGCGCCGAAGAGCCCGGTCCGTTACCTGCCCATGGGCTCGCTGAAGCGAGACCACGGCCATGTCGACGGCTTGATCCGGACCCTGCGCGCCCACGACCACGTCTTCTCGCAGGCCTTCCCGGCCGGGCTGATCCCCGGCGGCGACGCCGCCACTGTGCGCGCGGCCGACCCGCGGCTCAAGCTGTTCCCGTCGATCGTGTTCTCGGCCTTCCACCCGGACATGGTCTATGTCGGGCAGGCCTCGGACCTCGCCGCGCTGAAGCTGACGCCGTCGCCGCTGGGCCAGTACCACTCGGCGATCGTCGTCACCGCCCACCGGCTCGGCCTCGATGCTGGCCGCACGGCCGCCCTGTTCCGCGAGGACGTGTTCGCCCGCCTGGGCTACCTCGACCACTGGGACCCGGCGGTGCGCGAGCTCGTCGGCGCGGCCGACGCCCTGGGTTTCGGGCTGGAGCGCGAGGTGACCCGCTGGGCGCGCCGCGGCGCCTTCATGCACCTGATGAACCATCCCAAGGTCCACGTCCTCGGCGACATCGCGAGGCGGCTGCTGCAGGAGAACGGGCTCACGCCCGAGCCCGTGGAGATCGAGGATTACCTCGGCGACGAGCTGGCCCAGGACGTGGTCTGGCCGATCTACCCGCCCATCGCTGAGCATTTCGGCCTGACCGGCTCGTACCTGTTCAAGACCAAGCCGCGGGGCGACGACTTCCCGGTGCTCTACGACCTGCCGGGCTTCGTCGCGGCGAGCTTCGCCCTCTACGACGCGATGCCCCCCGGGGATCTCGCCTGCCCGCGGGTCGAGGCGTGGCTCGCCGCGCCGGAGATCGTCGCGCTGTTCCGGGGCGGCTGAGGCCGCCTCCGCGACCCGGGGCGTCCGGCCGGCAGACCCGTCGCTGCGCCCGCGATGACGGACCGGCTGGGATGGGTCCGTGACTCAGCCCGCCGCGCAGAGCCGGCTCTCGGAGCCGGCCTCGCCCAGGCCCTCGACCATCATCCGGACCAGGCGGTTAACCTCCTGCATCTGGAAGGGCTTGCGCAGGAACAGGCTGCCCGGCACGCCGCTGCGGCCGTGCGTGTCCGTCGAGGTGTAGACCACCGGCCGGTCCGGATGGATCGCCCGGAAGGCGTGGGCCACCGTCCAGCCGTCGATCAGCCCGGGCAGGTGGATGTCGGTGAACAGCCAGTCGATCGCCGCACCCCGGTCGCGCAGGACGGTCAGCGCAGCTTCGCCCGTCGAGGCTTCGATCACCCGGATGCCGTGCGTCTCGCACAGGCTCGCGACGATCTCGAGGAGCAGGTAGCTGTCCTCGACGATGAGGACGCTCTGGGCGGGGCGCATGCGGGAGGTCCGGTCTTCGGCCCGCCGATAAGGGACCGATAGGGTTGAGGATCTCTTAAAGCCCGGCCCGCGACCGTTACCGGCGGAGGCCCGGCGCCTGTTGCAGCGCCGCAACCGAGGCGGCCGAAATGGCGCGTCGCGGCCCGCCGCCCCGCCGCCGCCGCATTCCGGGCGCGTCCGGGTGCGTCAGCGCACGCCGTCGATCGGTGCGGACCGTCACCACGCTCCCGCGCCGCCCGGCGGAACCGTCGCTTAACCAACCCCGCCTACCAACGGCGCCAGGATTACGCGGACCCGCCTCGAAGACCAGCAGCCGGCCTTCGGCACCGCTCGAGGAGTTTTTCAGACCATGCCCCAGCGTTTCCGCGCCGCCGCCCTCGGCCTCGCACTCGTGGCCGCCCTCGGCCTGGGCGCCTGCAGCAACGACAAGGACCTCGCCGACGCCTCCGCCTTCGGGGCGGGCGCCGCCACCCCGGGCAGCGCGCAGGACTTCGTCGTCAATATCGGCGACCGGGTCTTCTTCGAGTCGGACTCCACCGACCTGACGCCGACCGCGACCGCGACCCTCGACAAGCAGGCCGCGTGGCTGCAGCGCTACCCGCGCTACACCTTCATCATCGAGGGCCACGCCGACGAGCGCGGCACCCGCGAGTACAACTTCTCCCTCGGCGCCCGCCGGGCCCAGGCGGTGAACGACTACCTCGCCACCCGCGGCATCGCGGCGAGCCGGATGCGGACCGTGTCGTACGGCAAGGAGCGGCCGGTGGCGGTGTGCAACGACATCTCCTGCTGGTCGCAGAACCGCCGCGCGGTGATCGTCCTCGACCGCGGCGCCGGCGCGTAGGCCGCCGCGCGAACGACCCCGGAGGCGGCTCTCGGCCGCCGCCTCCGATCGATGCTCTCGATCACGGCCTTCGATCACTCCTTCGACCCGCGCCGCAGTTTTGCCGCGGTGCGGCGCATCTGATAGGGCCTCGCGCCGACACCGGACCGCAGCCGTACCATGCCCGCCCGCCTTCGCACCCGCCTCGCCCTCGCCACCGCCGTCGGTGCCGTGCTCCTCGCCCACCCGGCCGCCGCGCAGGACGCTTCGGAACTGGTGGTGCGCCTCGGCCGCATCGAGAACCAGTCCCGGATGATGGCCGGGCAGATCGAGACCCTCCAGTACGAGAACCGCCAGCTCAAGGAGCAGCTGCGCAAGTTCCAGGAGGACGTCGAGTACCGCCTTAACGAGGGCAAGGGCGGCAAACCCTCGGCCGCGCCCGCGCCGTCGGGGCCCGTCAACGGCGGCAATCCGGGCGCCGGCCGCCCCGGGAAGCGCGGCGACGCCTTTGACCCGTCGCAGGCCCCCGGCGCCCCGGGCGCCCCGATGCAGCTCGGCAGCACGCAGCCCTCCGCGCCGCTGCCGCCCCGCGAGGCTGAGGAGGCCGCCGAGGCGGCGCCCCGGCCGCAGCGCCTGCCCCAGGGCGCGCTCAACGAGTCCGGCGAGGACGACTCGGAGGCCGGGACCTCCGGTTACGACGAGCCCGTGGACCTGCGGCCGCCGGCCCGGACCGGGGCGATCCCGGCGCGGCCCTCCGAGAGCGTGGCGGCGACCCGGACCGGAGATCCGGCCGCCGATTTCGACGCCGCGGTCGAGCTGTACCGTGCCAAGCAGTACGAGCAGGCCGAGATGGGCCTGCGCCAGTTCATCCAGTCGCACCCGCGCGACAACCGCGTCGCCGGCGCGACCTACTGGCTCGGCGAGAGCTACCTCGCCCGCGGCCGCAACCGCGAGGCCGCCGAGCAGTTCCTGAAGGTCTCGACCGACTACGCCCGCTCCGCCCAGGCCCCCGACGCCATGCTGAAGCTCGGCGTCACGCTCAACGCGCTCGGCGCCCGCGAGCAGGCCTGCGCGACCCTGGCCGAGCTGGACCGGAAGTTCCCGAATGCCGGCACCGGCGTCCGCCAGGGCGTCGCCCGCGAGCAGAAGCGCGCCCGCTGCGGCGCCTGAGCGTCTCGGGCGCTCTGAGCGACTCGGGCGACTCGGGCGACTCGGGCAACCCGGTCCTCGGCGCCCTCCGCCCCTGGCTCGACCGGGCCGCGCGCGGCGGGCGGGGCGTGCTCCTCGCCGTCTCGGGCGGTCCCGATTCGAGCGCCCTGATGCACGCCGCCGCGTGCCTGCGCGACGCGACCGGCGCGTCCCTGCGCGTGGCGACCGTCGATCACGGCCTGCGGCCGGAATCCGGCGCGGAGGCCGAGGGCGTCGGCCGCGCCGCCCGGGCGCTGGACCTGCCCCACGCGACCCTGACCTGGACGGGCGCGAAGCCCGGCACCGGCCTGCAGGACGCGGCCCGCACCGCCCGCTACGCACTCCTCGCCGCCCATGCCGGGGCGGTCGGCGCCGGGCTCGTGCTGACGGGCCACACGCGGGATGACCAGGCCGAGACGGTGCTGATCCGGCTCGCGGCCGGCAGCGGCCCCGCGGGGCTCGCCGGCATGCGCGCCGAGCGGGACCTCGGTCCCGGCCTCACCCTCGGGCGCCCGTTCCTGCACCTGCCGAAGGCGAGCCTGGAGGCGTGGTGCGCGGCGCGCGGCATCGGGTATCTGCGCGATCCCGCCAACGGCGACCCGCGCTTCGCCCGCGGCCGCCTGCGCACGGCCTGGCCGGCCCTGGAGCGCGAGGGCCTGACCCGGGCGCGCCTCGCCCGGCTCGCCGAGCGCGCCGCCCGCGACGAGGCCGCGCTCCGGGGCGCGGCCGAGCAGGCCCTCGACGGGGCGCTCCGGCCCGGGTCGGAGACGGGCGCGGGCCTGCGCCTCGACGGGCGCGCCCTGGCGGCCCTGCCGGACGCCGTGGCCCTGCGCTGCCTGGATCTCGCCCTGGCCCGGGCCGGCGCGGCGCCGCGCCGCCTCGAGCGCCTCGAGGCCCTCGTCCTCGAATCGCTCCTGCCGGCCCTGCGCCGCCGGGAGCCGGTCCGCCGCACCCTCGCGGGGATCCTCGTCGCCGCCGACGCGGGCGGGGGCGTGAGCCTCGCCCCGGCGCCGCCACGCCGGCACGGACCCGCAGGTGCTGCCCTCGCCGCAGGGTCTCCCGACTTACTTGGCAAGGGAGAGCCCCCCGCCTACATTGGCGGAGTGTGCACGGATGGACCGGAATAGCCGCGTGGCGGGTCCGTCCTGGGGGTCGCACGCGCCAGGGATTGATCGATGAACCCGAATTTTCGCAACTTTGCCTTGTGGGTCGTCATCTTCCTGCTGGTGCTGGCCCTCGTCACCCTGTTCCAGAACCCGGGTCACCGGGGCGGCGGCAGCGAGATCGCCTACAGCCAGCTCCTGAACGACGCCGATGCCGGCAAGATCCAGTCGGTGGTGATCTCGGGGCAGGACGTGTCCGGCACCTACGTGGGCGGCGGCAACTTCACGAGCTACGCGCCCAACGACCCGAGCCTGGTCTCCAAGCTCCAGGGCAAGGGCGTGCAGATCACCGCCCGCCCGCCGTCCGACAACACCCCCTGGTTCATCCAGCTCCTCGTGAGCTGGCTGCCGATCCTCGTCTTCATCGGCGCCTGGATCTTCCTCTCGCGCCAGATGCAGTCCGGCGCCGGCCGCGCCATGGGCTTCGGCAAGTCGAAGGCCAAGCTCCTGAACGAGGCCCACGGCCGGGTGTCGTTCGACGACGTCGCCGGCGTCGAGGAGGCCAAGGAGGATCTCCAGGAGATCGTCGAGTTCCTGCGCGACCCGCAGAAGTTCCAGCGGCTCGGCGGCCGGATCCCGCGCGGCGTGCTGCTCGTCGGCCCGCCCGGCACCGGTAAGACCCTGATCGCCCGGGCGGTCGCGGGCGAGGCCAACGTGCCGTTCTTCACCATCTCGGGTTCCGACTTCGTCGAGATGTTCGTGGGCGTCGGCGCCAGCCGCGTGCGCGACATGTTCGAGCAGGCCAAGAAGAACGCGCCCTGCATCATCTTCATCGACGAGATCGACGCGGTCGGCCGCCACCGCGGCGCCGGCCTCGGCGGCGGCAACGACGAGCGCGAGCAGACCCTCAACCAGCTCCTCGTGGAGATGGACGGGTTCGAGGCCAATGAGGGCGTCATCATCATCGCGGCGACCAACCGCCCCGACGTGCTCGACCCGGCGCTGCTGCGTCCCGGCCGCTTCGACCGCCAGATCATGGTGCCGAACCCGGACGTCACCGGCCGCGAGCGCATCCTGCGTGTCCACGTCCGCAAGGTGCCGCTGGCCCCCGACGTCGACCTCAAGACCATCGCGCGCGGCACCCCGGGCTTCTCGGGCGCCGACTTGATGAACCTCGTCAACGAATCGGCGCTCCTCGCCGCTCGACGCGGAAAACGCATCGTGACGATGCACGAGTTCGAGGACGCCAAGGACAAGGTCATGATGGGCGCCGAGCGGCGCACCCTCGTGATGACCGAGGACGAGAAGCGGCTCACCGCCTACCACGAGGGCGGCCACGCCATCGTGGCGCTGAACGTCCCGGCCACCGACCCGGTGCACAAGGCGACCATCATCCCGCGCGGTCGGGCGCTGGGCATGGTCATGCAGCTGCCCGAGCGCGACAAGCTCTCCATGAGCTTCGAGCAGATGACCTCGCGGCTGGCGATCATGATGGGCGGCCGCATCGCTGAGGAGATGATCTTCGGGCGCGAGAAGGTGACCTCGGGCGCGCAGTCGGACATCGAGCAGGCGACGCGGCTCGCCAAGATGATGGTGACCCGCTGGGGCTTCAGCCCCGAGCTCGGCACCGTCGCGTACGGCGACAACAACGACGAGGTCTTCCTCGGCATGTCGATGGGCCGGCAGCAATCGGTCTCCGAGTCGACCGCCCAGAAGATCGACGCCGAGGTCCGCCGCCTCGTGGAGACCGGCCTGGAGGAGGCGCGCCGCATCCTGGCCGAGCACAAGGACGACCTGGAGGCCCTGGCCCAGGGGCTCCTCGAGTACGAGACCCTCTCGGGCGAGGAGATCCGCAACCTGCTCAAGGGCCAGCCCCCGATCCGCGACGGCGGCGACGTGCCGCCGACCCCGGCCCGGGGCTCCTCGGTCCCCTCGGCGGGCCGCGGCCGGCCGAAGGAGAGCGACGGCGGCCTGGAGCCGCAGCCGCAGGCCTGAGGTCGCGGAATCGGACGAGCGAAGGGGGCGCCGCGAGGCGCCCTTTTTCGTTCCGTGCGGCCTCCTTCGACGCGCGTGCGGATTTGGTGCGCTTTCAGGACGCTGTCAGGACCGCGCGTGGGGCCGCGTCGCGCTCCCTCATCAGCGGCGGCGTTCGCCGGCGACGCGTGATCGTCGCCGCGTCTCCCGTGACAAACCGGCCCTCCTGTCGGCGGATCGCGCGCGTCAGCTTGGCCGGAGGCTCCGCGGACTCCGCCGAATCGGAAACACAGGTCCCTTCCACAGGCCGCCGCGAAACCCCCGATGCCGGTCTCGACCTATCTCGTCGTCGCCCTCGGCGCCGTCGTCGCCGGCTTCGTCCAGGGCCTGTCGGGCTTCGGCTTCGGCCTCACGGCCCTGTCGTTCTGGGCCTGGGTGATCGACCCGCAGCTCGCCGCCGTGCTGGCCGTCTCCGGCGCCTTCACGGGCCAGGTCATCGCGGCGGTCTCGGTCCGGCGCGGGTTCGAGACTAGGCGCCTCGCGCCCTTCGTCCTCGGCGGCCTCGCCGGCATCCCCCTCGGCGTCCTCCTGCTGCCGCGGCTCGACGCCGACTGGTTCAAGACGCTCCTCGGCCTCCTGCTGATGGTCTGGTGCCCGGCCATGCTGTTCGCCCGGAACCTACCGCGGATCGCGGCCGGCGGCCGGCTCGCCGACGCCGCGGTGGGCCTCGGCGGCGGGATGATGGGCGGGCTCGGCGGCTTCACGGGCATGCTGCCGACCCTCTGGTGCACCCTGCGCCGCTACGAGCGCGACGTGCAGCGCTCGGTGATCCAGAACTTCAACCTCGCGATGCTCAGCGTCACCCTGGCGACCTACCTCGCCGCGGGGCTCGTCACCCGGGCGACGCTGCCGATCCTGGCGGTGGTCCTGCCGGCGATGCTGGTCCCGACGCTGCTCGGCACCCGGATCTATCTCGGCCTCAGCGAGGTCGCCTTCCGCCGGCTCGTGCTCGGCTTGCTGACCGTCTCGGGCCTCGCGCTGGTTTCGGCCTCGGCGCCGTGGCTCCTGCAGCGCGCCGGGCGCCCCATTTCGACCGCCTTTGTCGGGGAGCACCCCGTTGACTCTGCCGGCCGGTGAGCCGCCGGCGGGCGCGATAATCTGCTAAGCTGTGCCGGGTCCGCGAGACCGGGCGCCGGAGACGTGATGGTGCGCAAGTATTTCGGAACCGACGGCATCCGGGGTCGGGCCAACGGCGTGATCACGCCGGAGCTCGCCCTCAAGGTCGGTCAGGCCGCCGGCCTCGTGTTCCAGCGCGGCGACCACCGCCACCGGGTGGTGATCGGCAAGGACACCCGCCTCTCGGGCTACATGATCGAGACCGCGCTCGTCGCCGGCTTCACCTCGGTGGGCATGGACGTGCTCCTGCTCGGGCCGGTGCCGACGCCGGCCGTGGCGATGCTGACCCGCTCGATGCGGGCCGATCTCGGCGTGATGATCTCGGCCTCGCACAACCCGTTCGAGGACAACGGCATCAAGCTGTTCGGGCCCGACGGCTTCAAGCTCAACGACGCGATCGAGCACGAGATCGAGGGGCTGATCGACGCCGACATGCACAAGCGCCTCTCCGGCTCGAACGACCTCGGCCGGGCCAAGCGCATCGAGAGCGTGCACGCCCGCTACATCGAGTTCGCCAAGCGCACCCTCCCGCGGCAGGTGACGCTGGACGGGCTGCGGGTCGTGGTCGACTGCGCCAACGGCGCGGCCTACCGGGTCGCCCCCGAGACCCTGTGGGAGCTCGGCGCCGAGGTGATCGCCATCGGCACCGAGCCGGACGGGTTCAACATCAACCGGGATGTCGGCTCGACCGCGCCCGCGGCCCTGATCGACATGGTGCGCGAGCGCCGGGCCGATATCGGCATCGCGCTGGACGGCGACGCCGACCGGGTGCTGATCGTGGACGAGAAGGGCCAGGTGGTCGACGGTGACCAGCTCATGGCCGTCGTGGCGCGCTCCTGGAAGGAGGACGAGCGCCTGACGCAGCCGGGCGTGGTCGCGACGATCATGTCGAATCTGGGCCTGGAGCGGTTCCTCGGCGGCCTCGGCCTGACCCTGGCCCGCACGGCGGTGGGGGACCGCTACGTCCTCGAGCACATGCGGGCGCACGGCTACAACCTCGGCGGCGAGCAGTCCGGCCACATCATCATGTCGGACTACACGACCACCGGCGACGGCCTCGTGGCCGCCCTGCAGCTGCTGAGCGTGGTGCAGCGGCAGAACCGGCCCGTGAGCGAGGTCTGCCACTGCTTCGACCCGCTGCCGCAGATCCTGAAGAACGTCCGCTACCGGAGCGGCGAGCCCCTGCGCGAGGACAGCGTGGTCAGCGCCATCGAGCACGCCCGCGAGCGGCTCGGCAATGCCGGCCGCCTCGTGATCCGCCCCTCGGGCACCGAGCCGGTGATCCGCGTCATGGCCGAGGGCGACGACCGCGGCCTCGTCAACGCGGTGGTCGACGAGGTGGTCGACGCCGTCACCCGCGCGGCGGCCTGAGGCCGGAGCCCCGGAGGGGCGCGGCTCGACTCCGAAGGGGGCAGCCCGAGTCAGCCCAGATCGGCGTAGGCGGCGCGCAGCCCCGCGGCTGCGGTCATCCGCCACGCCGCCAGCAGCGCCGCCCGCAGAACCTCCTCCGCGCACGGGTCGAGGTCGAGATTGGTCCAGCCCCGCCGCCCCCAGGCGCCGTCGAGCGGCGCGAACAGGTCCGGCTCGGCCTCGCAGAGGGCGGCCTGATCCGCGGGCGCGAGGCGCAGCACGACCCGCGCCTCCTCGACCCAGAGGGTCGCGAAGACCCGGCCGCCGACCCGGAAATCCGGGTTGCCGCTGTGGGCGCCCGCTACCGCCTCGGGCAGCATCAGCGCCAGGATGCGCACGTCGTCGGGTCCCATGCGGCCTCAGCCCCCGCGCCGTCCGGCCCCCACAGAAGAACTGCGCTGACCCCGGCGGCGCAGCGCAGCCGAAACAAGCAAGTCTCGCCCGGATATCCGTTTCGACAGTTCGGCAACGGATGCGCAAGCCTAACATTTAACGTTAAGCCGGATTTAAGACGTTCCTTCCATCCTGCCCTCGTACCCCGGGACCGCGCGCCGCGCGTCCGGCTCACGAGTCCAGTGAAGGAATCCTCATGGCCCGCTCCAAGCTGAACGCTTTGGTGCGTAGCCTGACGCTCGCGGCGAGCGTCGGTGCGCCCTGCCTCGCCGCGGCCGCGGATCTGATGCTCCCGCCGCCCCCGCCCCCGCCGCCCCCGCCGATCGAGGTCGGCGGCGGCTGGTACCTGCGCGGCGACGTGGGCGCGAGCATCTACACCCGTCCGCGCTACAGCGACGCCTACGACTACACCGGCTACGCCGAGTCCAACCGCGCCTTCGGCAACGCGGTCGGCGGCGGCGGTTTCGCGGGCGTCGGCGTCGGCTACCAGTTCACCCCGTTCCTGCGCGGCGACATCACCGGTGAGTACCGCTACTCCACCGGCCTGCGCGGCAGCGAGTACTACAAGGGTCCGGATTTCGACAACGGGCTCGGCTCGTACGGCGTGAACAAGTCGAGCGGCAACTTCGACTCCGCGGTGGTGCTGGCCAACGCCTATTTCGACCTCGGCACGTGGTACGGCATCACGCCGTTCATCGGCGGCGGCGTCGGCTACGCGTTCAACCACGTCTCGAGCTACTCGACCAACCAGCAGTTCACCAGCCCGACCTACGCGTACGATTACACCAATGCCGGCTGCGGCTGCATCCCGTACGCCCCGGTCTACGACCCGAACGGCAATCCGGTCTACAACACCAACAGCGGCAGCAAGTTCTACAAGGACAAGACCACCGGCAGCCTCGCCTGGGCGCTCCACGCCGGTCTCGCCTACAACGTGACCGACGCGCTGAAGATCGAAGTGGCCTACCGCTACCTGAACCTCGGCAAGGCCGAGACCGGCCCGGGCTTCGTCCCGTGCTGCACCGGCAGCCTACAGGCGATCAAGATCAAGGACATCGAGGCGCACGACGTGAAGATCGGCCTGCGCTACTACCTCGGTGGCTTCGTGGCGGCCCCGCTGCCGCCGCTGATGCCTGAGCCGATCCCCGGCCCGCTGGTGCGCAAGTACTGATCGCGCCTCGACCGCGATTCCCCTGACGGACGACGACGGCGCGGAGGGTCTCCGCGCCGTCTCGCGTTTCGGCGCCCCGTCGCGACAGGCTCGGTTCTCGGCCTGTCCTCAGCCCGTCCTTGGCCGACCCAATAACCGCCACGACGTCCCAGGACTGGCATCCCCGGATCGGGACTGACCTATCGCAGTCGAGCAACGGAGAATTAAGGTTACCGGCGTATCACCGTGTCGAGGCTCGATCCGCCGTCCGTCTTTTCCGTCCCAGGACGATCCCGATGCGTACCGTCACTTTCCCGCTGCTGGCGGTTCTCGGTCTCTGCGGCGTGAACACCGCGCGCGCCGCGGATCTGGATTACGATTACCTGCGCGGCGCGGATTACGACCCGGTCCCGGCCCCGGTGGTCGACTGGAGCGGCGTGTATGTCGGCGGCCACGGCGGCTACACCTCCGCGCTCATGGGGAGCAAGGGCGCGTTCCAACCGCTGATCTACCGGGACTCGCACAACACGACGGGTGAGTCCGACTTCCACGCCTCGACGCTCCTTAGCCCGCCATCGCGGCGAGTCGGCGACACGAGTTTCGGCGCCTTCGCGGGCTACAACGTTCAGTTCGACGAGTTCGTCTTCGGCATCGAGGGGGACTACACGAATTTCGGCCGGATGGGCGTGTCGAGCGATGGTCTTGCGCGGACCCAAATGTCGGCCGCCGGCAGCTACGATACCGTGAGCCTGAGTGGATCCACGGCGACGCGGGTCAACGATTACGGCACGCTGCGCGCGCGGGTCGGCTACGCCCTGGGCAATTTCCTGCCCTATGTCACTGGCGGCATCGCCATCGGTCGGGCGCGCGTCGCCGATACGACGAGCTATCAGAACTATGGCTTCAATCTGACGGCCTACAACGCGACTCTGGCCGGGACGCCGACCTACGTGAACAATTACGGCTACACGAGCTTCAACCAGAGCGCGCCCTACAACGGGACCCCGTTCACCTCGATCCAGACGCAGTCGAGGACCAAGGTCACCGCCGGCGTGGCGGCGGGAGCGGGCGTCGAGTACGCGATCACGCCGAACATCCTCCTGCGCGCCGAGTATCAGTACGTGCTGTTCAGCAGTTTCGACGGGCACAAGGTCAACCTGAACACCGTCCGGGCCGGCGCGGCCGTCAAGTTCTGATGCCGCGCTTCGGCGGGAGCCTGTTCATGCAGCACGCACGCACCATCCGGCTCACCGTCCTGCTGCTCGGTGCCGGCCCGCTCCTCGACCCCGCCGTCGCGGCGGATTGGCCGCGCGACCCGCATCCGCCGCGCAGCGTTCGATACCGGAGTCCGGTGCCGTCCGTTCCCGCCGTCCCCCCGCCCGTGCTGGTGCGGGGCTACCTGCCGCGCAACCACAACGTCCCGATGTACAACGAGCCGCCCCGCCGCGAGCCGGCCTGGTGAGGCCTCCGCGCCGCCCTCAGCTCTCCAGCTCGCTGTCCCAGTACAGGTAGTCGAGCCAGGTGTGATGGTATTGGCGGTGATCGAACTCGGGCTGCCGGTGGTGCAGCTCGTAGCGCGTCGGCCGCCGGGGCTCGGTCATCAGCGGCATGTCCGCCTCGTCCGGCGTGCGGTTGGCCTTGCGCAGGTTGCAGGGCGAGCAGGCCGCCACGACGTTCTCCCAGCTCGACAGGCCGCCCCGGGAGCGCGGCACCACGTGGTCGAAGGTCAGGCCGCCCGAGGGCAGCCGCAGGCCGCAATACTGGCAGCTGAAACCGTCGCGCAGGTAGATGTTGTAGCGGGTGAAGGCCGGGCTGCGGGCCAACGCCACGTAGTTCTTCAGCGCCACGACGCTCGGCACCCGCAGGGCGCGCGAGGGCGAGCGCGCCTCGACGTCGTAGCTCGCCACCAGGGTGACGCGGTCGAGGAACAGGGCCGTGAAGGCGTCCTTCCACGACCAGAGGGAGAGCGGATTGTACGAGAGCGGCCGATAATCCGCGTTGAGGACGAGGGTTTGGAGATCCATCATCGGCGCGACTCTTCGGACTAGCTCTGGCGCGTGGGACGCGCGGGACCATGCCGCCGCCCCGCCGGCCCGTCCGAACCGGCCCGGGGCCGATGCAGGACGGGCCGGCGCGCGGAGCGACGGCTTGACGGGAGAGACGGAGGGAACAACAGGGCGGCGGGCCGGCGCGCGGGGGCGCCGGTCGATGCGGTAGCATCCGGAACGCGGCCGGGCCGGGCCGGTATCGCCACCGGCCGCGCCCTTTCGCGTAGCAACGAAAAGGCCCTGTCCATCAGGTGTTCATCTAATCCCAGCGTGACACCCTTGTGAAGCTTTTCCGGATGAGCCCCGGGGACGCACCCACAGCGGGCTCGCGGGGGTGGGACCCGGCGCGGGATCCGGCCCGGGGTGGGCAGCGGCACGGTTTCGCCCTATTGCTCGCCCAGAGCGCCCGGCCGCCAGGAGGCCCGCCCGGTCCCCGATCGCCGCCGATTCGCCGATGCCGGACTCCGGCCGGCCGCCGCGCGCCCGACGAGAGGTTGCTCATGCATCGTATCCCAGCGCGGACCCGGAAGCCGGAGGGCGCGCCGCGCCCGTCCCGCGCACTCGCCCTGCTCGCCGCGCTGGTGTTCGCAACCCCGGCGGCCCTGACCCTGCCGGCCTTCGCCCAGGATCCGGCGCCCGCCGCCAAGTCTTCCGATCAGAAGCCCGCTGATCACAAGTCCGCCGACACCAAGGCCGCGCCCGACGCCAAGCCCGCGGACGGCAAGGCGCCCGACGCGAAGGCGCCCGACGCGAAACCCGCCGACGCGAAGCCCGCGCCCGCCGCCATGGCCGAGGTTCCCGAGCAGTTCAAGAAGGTCCGAGCCAAGCTCGACGCCGCCAAGACCGAGCTCGACGCCCGCGAGAAGCAGCTCGGCCACACGGAGCTGACGGTGGCCGACCTCACCGCCATCCGCGACAGCGCCGTGACGGTTACCGACGAGATCCGCACCCTGGTCACCCGGCTCGACGCGCCGCTGGAGGCCGCGCGCGAGCGCCTGGCTCAGCTCGGGCCGAAACCCAAGGATACCCAGGAGAGCGCCGACGTCGCCGCCGAGCGCGCCGAGCGCGAGGCCGCCGTCACCCGCATCGACGAGACCCAGCGCCTCGCCCGCTCCCTGGTGGTGCAGGGTGACCAGATCGTCGACCGCGTCTCGAATCGCCGCCGTGAATCGTTCACCCGCGACCTGCTCCAGCGCTCCCAGCCGCTGGTCGGCCCCGGTCTCTGGACCAAGGTGATGGGCGACGTCCCCCGGGACACGCGCGCCCTGCAGAGCGCCGTGTC
The DNA here is from genome assembly GCF_900107945.1 of Methylobacterium sp. 190mf. Lineage (NCBI taxonomy): Bacteria > Pseudomonadati > Pseudomonadota > Alphaproteobacteria > Hyphomicrobiales > Methylobacteriaceae > Methylobacterium > Methylobacterium sp. 190mf. Next base: position 104,803 of record NZ_FNVI01000014.1, read on the forward strand.
GGATATCGGGCTGCTGTTTTCCCGCAACGGCAACCTCGCCAACCTGCTGTTCTTGGGGCTCGCCTTCGGGATCTCGGTGGCGCTGTATTTCGGCCGGCGCAACATCGCCCCCAAGGGCGCCCGCCGGGACGCCACCAAGACCGACCCGTCGCGGCGCGCCGTGATGCTCGCCGCCTGGCGGGTGATCCTGCTCGGCACCGTGCCGGCCGTGGCCGGGTCCTACGCGGTCTACTACGCCCTCGATTCCACCAACCTGCTGCCGTCCCGGCTCCTGCCGGTCGCCGCCGCGATCCTCGGAGGGCTGGCCTTCATCGCCTTCGTGGAGGCCCTCTGCGACGGGCTGCTCAGCCCCGAGAAGCCGGCGTGGCGGCCCGCCCCGGTGAGCGACGCGGCGGCCACGCGCCTGACCCGGCTCGCCGTCGGCATCGCCACGGTGATCACCGTGGTGAAGTCCGTCGAGGCCCTGAATTCCGGGATCTCGGCGGCCCTGCCGATCTCCATCGCCACGCGGGGCATCGGGGCGGTCGCCACCGCGCTGATCCTCGCGGTCGGCCTCCACCGGTTCGCCGACACCGAGCAGGAGGAGGAGGCCTGCTTCGGCCCCTACGTGCCGACCAAGACCACGACGGGCATCGGCGGGCCGGCGCGGCTCCTGGGCTGGGCCGCGGTGGCGCTGATCGGGCTCGGCGCGCTGGTGGGCTACGTGGCCTTCGCGGCCTTCCTGATCGACCAGCTGATCTGGGACGCCGCGGTCCTCGTGCTGCTCTACCTGCTGGTCCAGAGCGTCGACATCTTCGTCGGCCGCGCGCTCAGCGACGAGACGCGGCTCGCCACCACGCTCCAGGCCAATACCGGCCTGCGCAAGCGCTCGCTCAACCAGATCTCGGTCCTGACGACCGGCGCGACCCGGCTCATCCTGTTCCTGGCGGCGGCGGTCCTCGTGCTGGCGCCCTGGGGGCTCGATTCCACCGACATCGTCTCGTCGGTCCGGCAGGCCTTCTTCGGCTTCAAGGTCGGCGATGTCACGATCTCGCTCTCCAGCATCGCCTTCGGGATCGGCATCCTGGTGGTCGGCGTGTTCATCACCCGCGGGGTGCAGCGCTGGCTGGAGAACACCTACCTGCCGGCCACCGACCTCGACGCGGGCCTGCGCAACTCGATCACCACGGTGGCGGGCTATTGCGGCTTCCTGATCGCGCTGGCGCTGGCCTTCTCGTATCTCGGCCTGAGCCTGGAGAAGCTCACCATCGTGGCCGGCGCCCTGTCGGTCGGTATCGGTTTCGGCCTCCAGTCGATCGTCAACAACTTCGTCTCCGGCCTGCTGCTCCTGTGGGAGCGCCCGATCCGGGTCGGCGACCAGGTGGTGATCGGCGATTCCGAGGGCATCGTGAAGCGGATCTCGGTGCGCTCCACCGAGATCCAGACCTTCGACCGCTCGGCCGTGATCGTGCCGAACTCGAACCTGATCTCCGGGGTGGTGAAGAACCGGGTGCGGGGCGATCGGACCGGGCGCGTCAGCATCACGGTCAGCGTCCTGCGCAACCAGGACCCGGTGCGCGCCGCCGAGATGATCACGGCCTGCGCGCAGGGTCATTCCGACGTCCTGAAGGAGCCCCCGCCCCGGGTGGTGTTCAAGAAGATCGGCGACCCGTTCCTGGAATTCGAGCTGCTCGTCTGGATCGTGGACGTGAGCCTCGGCCAGAAGGTGGTGACCGACCTGAACTTCTCGGTGTTCGCGACCCTCTCGGAGGCGGGTTTCATCCCGCCGCTCGGGCCCGGCTCCAGCATCGTCACCGTGCAGGGCCTCGACACGATGCAGAGCGCGATGGGCGAGATCGCCAGCCGCTTCATCCAGCCGGCGCCGGTCCCCGAGGGCGGCGAATCAGTCCGGCCCCAGCGCGACCGCGGCCTGCGCAGCGCCGGCGCCTGACCGGCCGCCGCCGAGGGCGATCCGGACGGCGTTCCCGCCCGCGTCCTTGGCGGCGTAGAGCGCCGCGTCCGCCCGGCCGAACAGCCGGGCGCGGCCGCCGCGCCCGGCGGACATCGCCGCGGCGTCTGCCACCGCGATCCCCACGGAGGCGCCGATCCGCAACTCCCGGCCGCGATACGGGATCGGCCGGCTCAGGGCGGCGACGACGCGCCGGCCGCGCTCCACCAGCGCGAGCGGGTCGACGGGCGCCCGCAGGAGCACGGCGAACTCGTCGCCGCCGATGCGGGCCACGAGGGCCGCGTCCCGGCAGACGGCGGCGAGCCGCGCGGCCGAGCGCCGGAGGCACAGGTCGCCGGCCGCGTGGCCGTGGACGTCGTTGACCGGCTTGAACCCGTCGAGGTCGATCAGCAGCAGGGCGGCGAGGGGATCCGGACCGGCGCCGTCCGTGCCGGCCTCGAACCGCGCCTCGAATCGCGCCTCGAAGCCGCGGCGGTTCGCCAGCCCGGTGAGCGGGTCGCACTCGGCGCGCCGGCTCAGCTCGGCCAGCCGGGCGATCTCCTCGGTGACGTCCTGCTTGGTTCCGAACAGGCGGGCGGGGCGCCCGTCCTCGGTCTCGACCGCGGCGCGGATCCGGATCCAGCGCCGCCGGCTCCCGGCCTGGATCTCGGCGTCGAGCACGAAGGCGCCGCTCCCGGCGATCGCCCGGTGCCGGAGCGCTTCCAGCAGGCGCCGCGAGGTCGGCTCGTAGAGGTCCAGGATCCGGGGCCGGTGCAGCGCCGCGCCCCGGGGGACGCCGAACAGGTCGTGGACGCCCCCGGACCAGTCGAGGGCGCCGTCGCGCAGGCGGCAGGACCAGAGGCCCATCCCGGCGGCCGCCAGGGCACGCTCCTGCCGCGCCAGCATGCCGGCCTGCTGGCGGAGGATCGTCCGCTGGAGGGCGCGCGCGGCCGCGGCCTCCGACGCCGCCTCAGACGCTGCCGACGGGTCCGCGCACCCGCCGACGGATCGGTCGCGGGGTGGATCCACCGGGGTCAGGGAACGCGCGGTCGTCATCGGTGTGCAATTTTAGACGGAGGGCCTTTGAGGAAGCCCTAACCGTCCGATGCGCGGCCGAGCGGCAGCCCCTATATGGCGGCTGGGCGGTGGGGCCGTCGCAGGGATGGATGAAACGTGACGAGACGCGATCGTGACGGTCGACATGCGGGGCGCGGGCGCGCCCAAATCAGGACCGGAGCCCGGATGGTCGGTCCGGCCGCGCTGGCGGCGGCGCTTCTCGGCGGCTGCGCCGCCCAGCCGCCGAGCAGCGCCGGGCTGCCGAGCATCTACCTGCCGCTCGCCAGCAACAGCGCGCATATCGACGTCGAGGCGGCCCGCGACATGATCTCGTCCTACCGCCGCAACCGCGGCGCGCCGCCGCTGACGGTCGATCCCGAACTGCAGCGCCTCGCCGAGGCCGAGGCGGCCGCCATGGCGCTCGCCGACCGGCCGAGCCGGGCCCAGACCGTCAAGGCCGCCGTCGAGCGGCTCGGCTACGCGAGCGTCAACGCCAACCTCTCGGCGGGCTACCACACCCTGGCCGAGGCCTTCTCGGGCTGGCGCGAGAGCCCGCCCCACGACGCCACCATGCTGGCGCCCGGGGCGACCCGGATGGGGATCGCCACCGCCTACGCCCCGGGCTCGAAGTACAAGGTCTACTGGGCGCTCCTCACCGCGAAGTAGCGGCACCCCGCCGGTCGGCCGGCATGGAGGGGGCCTCGCCGGCGGGGGGCGAATCGGTCGTCCGGACAGCCAGACGCCGTCGATCATGAACGGCGCGAACGCCGCTTCGACGCCCCCGAGCCGTCGGGCACCGCCCGCGCGTCCCGGGCGCGGCGGATCCGGGCTAAGCTTCGGGAAACTTTGCTGAAGCAACCGTAAAGGCGACTGTTTCGAACCTGTATCGGCCCGTCATCGCCCGTTCAGGCAGGCGCTGGCATACCCGTTTCGTACGAGGGGTTTGACGCGGATCCGGCACGCATGCCGGCCGCGCGGACCTCCTCGGTGAAGGCGTGAGACCCGGGTCACACGGGCCGCGCCAGGGGTGGCGGAGCGGTACGATGGTTCGTCTGTACGGGCGGGTCCTGGGATTTCTGAAGGCGGAGCGGCGGCTGGCGATAGGCCTAGCCGTCACCAACGTGGTCCTGGCGATCGCGGCCTTCGCCGAGCCCCTGCTGATGGGCCGGATCATCGACCAGCTGACCCATCTCAAGCGCGGCGGCGACGCCATGGGCACGATGCTGCCCCTGCTCGCCGCCTGGGTGGCGTTCGGCTTCTTCACCATCGCGGCGGGCGTGTTCATCGCGCTCCACGCCGACCGGCTGGCGCACCGCAACCGCCTGTCGTCGATGGCGAGCTACTTCGAGCACGTCCTCGACCTGCCGCTCGCCTTCCACTCGGCCAACCATTCCGGCCGCGTCCTGAAGGCGATGCTGGAGGGCACGAACGGCATGGCGTGGCTGTGGCTCGGCTTCTTCCGCGATCACCTCGTCGCCCTGGTCTCGCTCGGCGTGCTCCTGCCGATGACCCTGTTCATCAACTGGCAGCTCGGCGCGATCCTGGTGGTGCTGGTGCTGGCCTTCACGGCGCTCACCACCTTCGTGATGCGCCGGACCGAGGCGCTCCAGGGCCAGGTTGAGGAATTCAACTCGGGGCTGGCCGCCCACGCCTCGGACGCCCTCGGCAACGTCGCGGTGATCCAGTCCTTCACCCGCGCCAAGGCCGAGAAGGAGGCGATGCGCGGCATCATCACCAACCTGCTCGCCGCGCAAATCCCGGTCCTGTCCTGGTGGGCGCTCGCCAACGTGGCGACCCGCGCCTCCGCGACCATCACCATGACGGCGATCTTCGTCACCGGCATCTGGCTCTACCAGGCTGGCACCACCACGGTGGGCGAGGTCGTGGCCTTCATGAGCCTCGCCACCGCCTTCGTGGCCCGGCTCGACCACGTGGTCGGCTTCGTCAACGGCCTGTTCCAGCAGGCGCCGAAGATCGCCGAGTTCTTCGAGATCTACGACACCGTCCCGGCGGTGGCCGACCGGCCGCACGCCCGGCAGGTCGCCCGCTTCGAGGGCGCGGTCACCTTCGAGGACGTCGCCTTCTCGTACGACGGAAGGCGCCAGGCGCTCGACGGGGTCTCGTTCACCGCCAAGCCCGGCGAGACGATCGCGCTGGTCGGGACCACCGGCTCGGGCAAGTCGACGACGCTCGGCCTCCTGCACCGCAGCTTCGACCCGGCCTCCGGCGCGATCCGGATCGACGGGATGGACATCCGCGACGTCGGCCTCGCCTCGCTGCGCCACAACATCGGCGTGGTGTTCCAGGAGCCGATGCTGTTCGCCCGCTCGATCCGCGAGAACCTGCAGGTCGGCTGCCCCGACGCCACCGACGCCGAGATGCTCGACGCGCTGGAACGCGCCCAGGCCAGCGCCTTCATGGCGCGCCAGGCCGACGGGCTCGACACGGTGATCGGCGAGCGCGGCCGGTCGCTCTCGGGCGGCGAGCGCCAGCGGCTCTCGATCGCCCGGGCGCTCCTGAAGAACCCGCCGATCCTGATCCTCGACGAGGCGACCTCGGCGCTGGACGCCGCCACCGAGCGCAAGCTCCAGGGCGCCCTGGAGACCGTGATGGAGGGGCGGACCACCTTCGTGATCGCCCACCGCCTCGCGACGATCCGCGACGCCGACCGGATCCTGGTGTTCCACGAGGGCCGGATCGTCGAGGCCGGCACCTTCGACGACCTGGTCGCGCAGGACGGCAGGTTCGCCGAGCTCGCCCGGGCGCAGTTCATGGCGGCCCAGGCGGAGGAAGACGAGGGGCTGGCGCTGGCGGCGTGAGGCGCCGCCGGGCGCACCGCGTCGTCGGGTCCGGGCGCGAACCCCTCTCCCGCGCGGGAGACGGTGGGGTGCGACCGGGACGCTCCGGGATCAGGCGCCCGGTCCCGGGGCGCCCGTCCCGGACCTGCGGCCCTCCATCTCGGCCCGGCGCGCCAGCATCTTCGCCTGCAGGCGGGCGCGGCGGGCGGCGATCACCGTGCCGTTGATCTCGCCGCCGAACAGGAACATGGCGGCGAGCCAGTAGAGGAAGACCAGGAACACCATCGCGGTGGCCAGCCCCCCGTAGGTCGACGCGTAGGCGTTGGAGAATCGGTCGAGGTAGTAGCCGAAGCCGAGGCCGGCGAAGAACCACAGGAGCAGCGTCACCCCGATCCCCGGCAGCACCGACAGGATCGAGCGCCGCCCGGCCGCGACGAACTTGTGGGCGATGACCAGCACGACGGCGAGCAGCAGGGCCGTGACGCCGATCCGCCCGATCGCCACCGTGAGGCTCAGGGGCTCCAGGCCCGGCGCCACCAAGACGACGTTGCGCCAGATCAGCGGCCCCAGCACCACGAGCAGCGCGAAGGCCAGCATCGCGAAGGCGCCGCAGATCACGTAGCCGATCGATTCGAGGCGGGTCAGCCACCAGGGCCGGCTCTCGCGCAGGCCGTAGGCCCGGTTCAACCCGACCCGCAGGCTCTCGACGCCCGAGGAGGAGAAGTACAGGGCGAACAGCGCGCCGAGCGTCAGCACGCCGCTGCGCTGCTCGGTGAGCACCCGGTGCACCTCGCCGACGATCGGCTTGGCGATCTCCCGCGGCCACGCGTCGAAGATCAGCACCCCGGCCTCGTCGGCCAGCGACTGGGTGCCGAACAGGCCGGCGAGCGCCGCCAGCAGGATCAGGAACGGGAACAGCGAGGTCAGGCTCGAGAGGGCGATGTGACTCGCGATCGCCCAGCCGTCATGGGAGACGAAGCGCTGCGCGGCGACGCCCATGACCTGTAATCCGCTGCGGAGGGGTTTCACGGGTGTCCAACGATCCTCGATCGCGCGATCCTCGGGGCGGCCCTCTCCGGGAGAGGTCCGCCGATGAACGGCGCCGGCACCCGCGCGTCAACGCCGTCGGCCCGCTCCGGTCCCGATCGGCGGCCGGTGACGCGTCCGCGCCACGCCGGTGCCGGTCGCGCCCCGTGGGCAAGATCACCGTTGCGCCGGGCGCGCCGGCATGCTCCGTCCGGCGGCCATGCCTACACTCTCCCGCCCGTCGACGCTCGCATCCGGCGCTCTCCCGGCGCTGTTCATCCCGATCTGGGCCACGGGCTTCATCTCGGCCCGGGCGGTCGTGCCGCACGTCGATCCGCTGGCCTTCACCGCAATCCGCTTCACGGCCGTCGCCCTGGTGCTGGCCCTGATCGCCGCGGCCGCCCGGGTGCGCTGGCCGGCGGACCGGGCGGGGTGGCGCGACCCGGTCGTCGCGGGCTTCCTGATGCAGGGCGTCTACCTGTCGGGCGTCTTCTGGGCGGTGAGCCACGGGCTGCCGGCCGGAATCGCGGCGCTCGTCGGCAGCCTCCAGCCGCTGCTCACCGCGCTCCTTGCGCAGCCGCTGCTGGGCGAGCGCGTCAGCGGCCGGCGGGCGCTCGGGATCCTCATGGGCTTCGTCGGCACCGGCCTCGTGCTCGCCCCGAAGCTCGGCGCCACGGACCCGTCCGGGATCCCGCCGGCGGCGCTGGCCGTCAGCCTCCTGGGGGTGCTGGCGCTGACCCTCGGCACGCTCTGGCAGAAGCGCACCGGCGGCCAGGTCGATCTCCTGGCCGGCGCGACCCTCCAGTTCGTCGGCGGCATGGCTTGCGCCATCCCGCTGGCGCTCGCCTTCGGCGGCAGCGCGTTCGATCCGGCGCCCGCCCTGTGGCTCGGCCTCGGCTGGGCGGTCCTGGTCAACTCGGTCGCCGGGATCCTGCTGCTGCTGGTGCTGATCCGGCGGGGCGCGGTGGCGGGCGTCGCCGCCCTGTTCTTCCTCGTGCCGCCGGTCGCGGCCGTCCTCGGCTACCTGCTGTTCGGCGAGGTGCTGACCCCCGTGCAGGGCGCCGGCATGGCGCTCGCCGCCCTCGGCGTGGCGGTGGCGAGCCGCGGCTGAGATGGCCGCGGGCGGTCGCCGCCGAGGCCGCGACCCCTGCGACGGAAGGCGCGGAAACCCTTCGCGCCCTCGCGGTTTGGTGCGCGCGGGCCGGATCGGCCCGGGCCGGCAGCGCGCGAGGCGAGGATGAACCAGGACAAGCCCCGCGAGATCCGCCTCGCCCTCGACGCGATCCCCCTCGGCGGCAAGGCCGAGGGCAAGGCCGGCGACGACGCGGTGCTGTTCGTGCGCGACGCCGACGGGGTGCGCGCCTTCCAGGCGAAGTGCCCGCATCTCGGCGCGCCGCTGGCCAAGGGCGAGATCTGTGGCGGCCGGCTCTACTGCCCCTGGCACAAGGCGGCCTTCGCGGTCGCCGACGGCGGCCTGGAGGAGCCGCCGGCGCTGGAGGCGCTGACCCGCTATCCCGTCCGGATCGAGGGCGGCGAGGCGGTGGCGACGCTGACCCCCGAGCCGGTCCCGGCGCGGCGGGCCGAGGCCCCGGTCGGGACGGTCCTGATCGTCGGCACCGGTGCGGCCGCCGCCGCCTGCGTCACCACGCTCCGGCGCGAGGGCTTCGCGGGGGCGATCACCCTGGTCGGCCGCGAGGGCCACCCGCCCTACGACCGGACCAAGCTGTCCAAGCAGTTCCTGGCCAAGCCCACCCCGGCCGAGAAGACCCTGCTGGAGCCGGATTTCGCCGCCGCCCACCGGGTCGAGCGGGTCGAGGCCGAGGCGACCCGGATCGATCCGGCCGGCCGCAGCGTCGCGCTGGCGGACGGGCGCACACTCACCGGCGACGCGCTGCTGATCGCCACCGGCAGCCGCGCGGTGGTGCCGGACTTCGAGGGAAGGGATCTCGACGGCGTCATGACCCTGCGCAGCCTCGACGACGCGGTGCGCCTCAGCGCCGCGGCGGAACGGGCGACGCGCGTGGTGGTGATCGGCGCAGGCTTCATCGGCCTGGAGGCCGCGGCCTTCCTGACCAAGCGCGGCCTGTCGGTGACGGTCCTGTCCCGGGAGGAGGTCCCCTTCGCCAAGCGCTTCGGCGAGGCCGTGGGCGCGGCGCTGAAGCGCTACCACGCCGGCAACGGCGTGACCTTCGTGACCGGCACGGTCGCGCGGATCGCCGGCACCGGCTCCGTCGATGCCGTCGAGATCGAGGACGGCGCGCGGCTTCCGGCCGACCTCGTGCTGATCGGCGCCGGCGCCGCGCCGGAGACCGGGATCGTCGCCGGGGTGGAGCCGGACGAGTCCGGCGGCCTCCCGGTCGGCGCCGACCTGAAGCTCGCCGACAACGTCTGGGTCGCGGGCGACATCGCGGCCTTCCCGGAGCGCGGCAGCGGCGTCACGGCGCGGATCGAGCACTGGCGGCTGGCGCAGCAGCACGGCACGCACGTCGCCCGGGCGATGCTCGGCGCCACCGGCGCCTTCGCGGGGGCGCCGTTCTTCTGGAGCAACCAGGGCGACAAGCGCCTGGATTACGGCGGCTACGCGCCGGATTTCGAGCGGATCATCCTGCAGGGCGACCCGGCGGCGCTCGACTTCATCGCCTACTACGTCCGCGACAACCGCGCGGTGGCCGCCTGCAGCATCGGCCGCAACCCCGCCTTCACGGCGTTCCTCCACCTGCTGGGCGAGGGCCGCGTGCCCGCCCCCGACCGGATCGAGGCCGGTGCGGATCTCGCCGGGCTGGTGTGACGGCGCGACATCGGCGCCACGTCGGGGCGGCCGGACCAAGGGAACAAGGTCGGGCGGTCCATCTTTCGGTAGACGCCGCCCGCCGTCTCGTGAGCCGGGCCCGCACGGGAGGCCCCATGAACCAGATCATCGTCGTCGCCCTCATCTGCGCCGCCTCCGTCCAGGCCCCGGACTGCTCGCGCGAGACCGCTATCGACGTGGTGACGGGCCCGGCCCACACGCTCCAGGAATGCCTCGTCCAGGGTCCGGTCCTGGCGGCCAATGCCGGCTTCAAGGGCGAGGACGGGTCCTACCTGAAGACCCGGTGCGAGCAGAGGCGCTGAGCCGGGGCCGTCCGGCGAGTAGGTTTCGGTAGGCTGAAGGCACGATCATCAGTGTCCGGAGCGTCGCGCGTCGCCGCGCCGGTCAGGCCTTGACTTCGCAGGGCTGCGCGCCGGCCCGCCAGCCCCGGTATTCAACTTCAGTTCAAGGCGGGACAAACGAAATCTGCTTCGGCTCCGGACCGCGGCAGGTTAAAAGACCCGATCCAAGAAGACGCCACGCGAGCAGAGAACCATGTCCGCATCCCCCGCCATCCAGACCGAGCCGCAGGATCTCGTGGCCCTCACCAAGGCCGCCGGTGAGAGCGCGAAGGCGCTGGCCGCCGAGGCCACGCGCCGGGTCCGCACGCGGATCCTCGGGACGGACGGGCGGATCGACGCGGCCAAGCTCGAGGGCCAGCAGCACGCCGCCCACGGGCTCGCGTGGCTCGCGACCTACGCGGAGGCGGTGAACGAGCTCGGCGGCTACGCCGAGCGCCTGCAAGGGGAGGGCCGGTTCGGCGAGACCGAGGCGCTCCTCGTCCGGATCGGCGCCGGCGAGTATCTCGACCAGCTGTTCTCCGGCATCCCGATGAGCCAGGGCGAGATGGTCCGCGTCACCGGGTCGCTCGGCCTCTCCGCCAAGGAGGTGGCCCCGTACCGCATTGACGCGGTCGAGACTCTGATCGCCGAGGGCAACACCCCCGAGAACCGCGCCGCCCTGGTGGCGCTGATGCGCGACGGCGGCGGCTCGGCGACCGTCGGCGCCTCGGGCCTCGACGAGGACATGGAGGCGATCCGCTCCGAGATGCGCCGCTTCGGCAAGGCCGAGGTGGTCGATCAGGCGCACGAGTGGCACCTGAAGAACGCCTACATCCCGATGGAGATCGTGCAGAAGATGGCCGAACTCGGCGTCTTCGGCCTGACGATCCCCGAGGAGTACGGCGGCATGGGCCTGCCGAAGACCGCCATGTGCGTGGTCTCGGAGGAGCTGTCCCGCGCCTATATCGGCGTCGGCTCGCTGGGCACCCGCTCGGAGATCGCCGCGGAGCTGATCCTGTGCGGCGGCACCGAGGAGCAGAAGCAGCGCTTCCTGCCGAAGATCGCCTCCGGCGACATCCTGCCCACCGCTGTCTTCACCGAGCCGAACACCGGTTCCGACCTCGCGAGCCTGCGCACCCGCGCGGTGAAGGAGGGCGACGTCTGGAAGATCACCGGCAACAAGACCTGGATCACCCACCCGGTCCGCGCCGACATCATGACGGTGCTGGTGCGCACCAAGCCCGAGGAGAAGGGCCACAAGGGCCTCTCCATGCTGATCGCCGAGAAGCCCCGCGGCACGGATGAGGATCCCTTCCCGGTCCAGGGCCTGTCGGGCGGCGAGATCGAGGTGCTCGGCTACCGCGGCATGAAGGAGTACGAGCTCGCCTTCGAGGGCTTCGAGGTGCCGGGCGGCAACCTGCTCGGCGAGGTCGAGGGCAAGGGCTTCGCCCAGCTGATGCAGACCTTCGAGTCGGCCCGCATCCAGACCGCGGCCCGCGCCATCGGCGTCGCCCAGTCGGCCCTCGACGTCGGCCTGCGCTACGCCGAGGAGCGGGTCCAGTTCGGTAAGGCGCTGGTGAACTTCCCGCGGGTGGCCGACAAGCTCGCCATGATGGCGGTGGAGATCAACATCGCCCGCCAGCTCACCTACTTCTCGGCCCGCGAGAAAGACGAGGGCAAGCGCTGCGACCTAGAGGCCGGGATGGCGAAGCTGCTCGGCGCCCGCGTCGCCTGGGCGGCGGCCGACAACGCCCTCCAGATCCACGGCGGCAACGGCTTCGCGCTCGAGTACCCGGTGAGCCGGATCCTGTGCGACGCGCGCATCCTCTCGATCTTCGAGGGCGCTGCGGAGATCCAGGCGCAGGTGATCGCCCGCCGGCTGCTCGAGTCTGCCTGAAATCCTGGCTGGAGCTGGGGAATAGTACGTATCATGGGATTATAAGTCGGCATATGAACCCGGCTTAAACGAAGTCCCTGCTTCCTAGCACCTGGTGAACAACTGGGGCGGCTCGGTGAGCGCGCAGCACGACGACGGACAGACGGGCAAGAACCTCCTCCGGCACTGGCAGGATTGCCGGACGCCGGGGGCGCCGATCCCGTCCTACGAGGCCGTCGTGCTCGGGAGCCTCGGCCGCCTCGCCGACCGGGCCGCCCTGGTGACGACCCGCGACGGGCGGGCCGCCCGGATCCTCTGGGCGGGCCAGGTCTTCGGCGCCTGGCTCGCGCAGGGTGTCGAAGGCGCGGAGGGCGCGTTGTCCGGGATCGTCCCGGCCGAGATCATCCCGACGGAGACCCTCCCAGTCGACGCGCTCCCGATCGAGCTGCGCGAGCCCGTCGACGAGATGGTCGCGGCCGCCCTCACGTCCGGCCAGCCCGCCTACGCCCGGTGCGATCGCCTCGCCGCCGGGGTGGTGACGTCGACCCGCCTCGTCGGCGTGCCCCTGGGCAACCGCTGGGGCGAGCCGTTCGTGCTGGTCGGGTTCGACGGGGCGAGCGTCCGGACCGAGCTGGTCCAGGCGATGTTCACCGCCACCGACCAGGGCATCCTGGCCCTCAGCACGGTCCGGGACGCGGCCAGCCGGCCGGTCGATTTCAAGATCGTCGCCCTCAACCGCGGGGCCGAGCGCCTGCTGGAACGCCCCGCCGCCGCCCTGCAGTGGCAGCGCGTGGGCCAGCTCTTCCCGGGGGCCGTCACCGCGCGGACGATCGCGACGCTCGCCGCCATGGTCGAGCGGGGCGGGCGCGCGGCCTTCGAGCTGAGCCGTCCCCGCTCCGACGGCGGCACGCTCTACCTCAAGGTCGAGGCGGGCTGCGTCGGCGATCTCGTCTCGGTCACGATGACGGATGTCGGCGACATCAAGGCCCGGGAGGCCTCGTTCCGGCTCCTGTTCGAGAACAACCCGGTGCCGATGTGGGTCGTGGCCGACGCGCGCGACCGGTTCCTGGCGGTCAACGACGCGGCCATCGCCCATTACGGCTACAGCCGCGAGCAGTTCCTGGAGCGGGCGCCGGCCGATCTCGCCATGGCCGCCGACGCGGCGCCGGCACCCGGCCTGCCGCCCACCGGCACCCTCCACCGCCGCGCCGACGGTTCCGCGATCGAGGTGTCCCTGTTCCAGCGGGCGATGCCGTTCGAGGGGCGGCAGGCGGTGCTCGAGGCCGCCATCGACATGACCGAGCGGCGCCGGGCCGAGGCCCGCATCGCCCACATGGCCCATCACGACGCGCTCACCGGGCTGCCGAACCGCGTGCTGTTCCGGGACCGCCTCGCCGAGGCGATCGCCCGCCACGCCCGGGACGGCGAGGCGGCGGTGCTGCTCTGCCTCGACCTCGACAAGTTCAAGATCGTCAACGACACGCTGGGCCACCCGGTCGGCGACGCGCTGCTGCGCGAGGCGGCCGAGCGGATCGCCCGCTGCCTGCGCGAGGACGACCTCGTGGCCCGGCTCGGCGGCGACGAGTTCGCCATCCTGGTGCGCGGGCCGGACCTCCCGGCGCTGGCCGACGGGCTGGTCGCGCGGGTGATCGCCGAGCTCGGCCGCCCCTTCCGGCTGGACGGCCAGGATTGCCACATCGGCACCAGCATCGGCGTCGCCTGCCTGCCCCGGGACGGCACCGATCCCGAGACGCTGATGAAGAACGCCGACCTCGCCCTCTACCGGGCGAAGGCCGAGGGCGGCGGCACCTTCCGGTGCTTCGAGCCGGAGATGGATGCCTGGGTGCAGGCGCGGCGGCGGCGCGAGAACGAGCTGCGCGAGGCTTTCGCCCGCGGCCAGTTCTCGCTGGTCTACCAGCCGCTGATGGATGCCCGCGCCGGTCGGATCCTCGCCTTCGAGGCGCTGCTGCGCTGGCACCACCCGGAGCACGGCCCGGTCTCTCCGGCCGAGTTCGTGCCGCTCGCCGAGGAGACCGGCCTGATCGTGCCGATCGGCGCCTGGGTGATGCAGACCGCCTTCGCCGAGGCGGCGACCTGGCCGGAGGCGATCCGGCTCGCCGTGAACCTCTCTCCGATCCAGTTCCGCAACCGCGACCTGGTCGAGACCGTGCGCGGGGCGCTCGCCGCCGCGGGGCTCGACCCGCGGCGCCTCGAGCTGGAGATCACCGAATCGGTCCTGCTCGCCGACAGCGCCGCCAACCTCGCGACGCTGCACGCGCTGCGGGCCATGGGCATCCGGATCGCGATGGACGATTTCGGCACCGGCTATTCCAGCCTCGGCTACCTGCGCAGCTTCCCGTTCGACAAGATCAAGCTCGACCGCTCCTTCGTGAGCCAGGTCGGCGAGAACACCCACTGCACGGCGATCGTGCGCGCGGTGGCGAGCCTGGGCACCAGCCTCGGCATCGCCACCACCGCCGAGGGCGTCGAGACCGCCGAGCAGCTCGCGATGCTCCGCGCCGAGGGCTACGACGAGGTGCAGGGCTTCCTGTTCAGCCGCGCGGTCCCGGGCCCCGAGGCCCGCCGCCTGATCGAGCGCGCGCGGGAGGCGGTCCCGGACGACCGGGCGGCCTGATCCGCCCGGCCCGCGCGGGACCTACTTGGTGACCTTCACCGAGACCGGGTCGCTCGACGGGAAGGTCTCCTCCAGGGCGTCGTCCAGGCGCTCGTTCAGCTTCTCCTGCTTGTTGTCGGGGTTCTTGGCGTCGCCCGGCTTGGCGCTGCCCTGCTGGAAGCCCGGCTTGGTCTCGTTCGGCTTGTGGGTCTCGGCCATGTCGCTCGCTCGTCCGTGACGGAGGCACGCAAGGGTGCCGGTGGGCATCAACGCGAGGGAGGGCGGGTGTTTCCGATCTTTCGGGCCTGATCGGCGCGTGCCGTCATCGCGCGCGCAGCGAAGCGACCCAGGACCGCGCCACGTGCCGAGGCGTCCCGCTGCCCTGGATTGCTCCGCCGCGGTCGCAGGGACGTGCGCAGCGGAATCTCCGTCAGGCGGTCGCCAGCGGCCGCCCGAGCGGGCCGCGGGCCGGCACGCGGGCCGCGGCCTCGCGCAGGACCGTCCCGTAGACGGCCTCGAGACGGTCGAGATGGGTGTCCAGGGTCAGGGGCGCGGCCCAGTAGCGCTCGTGCGCGGCCCGGCCCATCCGGGCGGCGAGGCCGTCGTCGGTCAGGCGGCGCAGGTGCGCGGCGAGGTCGTCCGGGTCGCCCGAGCGGAACCAGAATCCGGTCTCGCCGTCGGCCACGGCCTCGCGGCCCGCGCAGGCGTCGCTCACGATCACCGGCGCGCCGCAGGCCAGCGCCTCGTAGACGGTGAGCGGCTGGCCCTCGTACCAGACGCTCGGGAAGACCAGCGCCCGGGCCCGCCGCATCAGCGCCTGCACGGCCGCGGCGTCGCGCCAGCCGAGCATCACCGCCTCGGGATAGCGCGCGGCGAGGTCGGCCCGTTCGGGGCCGTCGCCCACGAAGGCCGCCCGCACGCCCGCCCGGCGGGCCGCCTCGGCGAAGATCGGCGCGCCCTTCTCGGTGGAGATCCGCCCGACGAACAGGAAGTCGCCCGGCGGCCCGTCGTGGACCGGCGCCGGCGCCACCGCGATGGGGTTGTCGACCCGGTGGAAGGCGGTGCCGCGGGGCAGGAGCGGCCGCACGACGCTCTCCTGCAGGTCGCTGATCGTGATGACGTGGGCGAACAGCTCCGGCAGCCGGGCCACGTGGGCGAGGCCGGCGTGGCGGACCATCCGGGCCACCTTGCGCGGGTAGCTGCGCGCGTCGCAGTTCGCCACGATGCAGGCGGGCGACATCGGGGTGCGGTGGCAGATCCGCTGCGCCGGGTAGGCGTAGAAGCCGCCGGTCGGGCAGACGAGGAAGAACTCGTGCATCGTGTAGAGGCAGGGCAGCCCCGAGGCCCGGAGCGCGGTGCCGATCGACGGCGACAGCGCCTTGGCGAAGGCGTGGACGTGGACCAGCGTGTCGCGGGGATCGCAGGCGGCGAGTTCCGCCGCCAGGGCGCGGCAGGCCGGCCCGTTCCAGATCGCCTGGACCGCGAAGGCGAGCTTGCTGCGCGCCGTGGTGACGTCGTCCTGGTCCAGGCAGACCACCCGGACGCCGGCCGGCTCGAGCCGCGGGTCCACCGGGCCGACCGCGGCGAACAGGCTGACGCGGATCCCCCGGGCGGCGAGCCCCAGGGCGGATTCGATGGCCACCTTGGCCTGGCCGCCGTTGATCGCGGCGTGGTCTGCGACGAGGACGACGTGCACGTCAGGACTTCCGCCGCTGCGATCCGGGACCGACAGCTGTATCCGGCCGCGGTTGATCGCCCGTAAACCGGTCTGCCCCATCCTCCCGGCGCGCGAGAGCGATCGATCCCCGGGAGGGTTCACCGTGCACGTCGTGATCCTGGCCGAGTTCGCGGCCGCCAGCGGCGGCGCCGAGAAGGTCGCGCTCGAATCGGCCCGCGGGCTCGCCGAGGCCGGCCTCGGCGTCACCTACATCCAGGCGATCCCGGGCCCCGTCGACCCGCTCCTCGACCATGCCGGCATCCGCCGGATCGACCTCGGCCTGCCCGACATCTGGTCGCTCGGTGCCGCGCGGGCCGCCGCCGCCGGGATCTGGCACGCGGCCGCCGCACGCCGGCTCGCCGACGCCCTCGCCGGCCTCGCCGCGCCGCCGGACTGCATCCACCTGCACCAGTGGACCCGGACCCTGTCGCCGGCGATCGTCCCGGTCCTGTCGGAGACCGGGGTGCCGCTGGTCGTCACGCTGCACGACTACGCCCTGGCCTGCCCGAACGGCGTCTACTACCGCTTCGACCGGGCCGAGCCCTGCGGGCTCGCGCCCCTGTCGGCCGCCTGCCTGGCGGCGCCCTGCGACCCGCGCAGCCGGGTGCACAAGGCCGTGCGAGTCGCCCGCGCCGCGGCGCTGCGTCAGGTCGTCGGCCGGGCCAGCCGACGCCGCCCGCTCCACGTCGTCCATGTCTGCGATGCCAGCCGCCAGCGGCTCGGCGCCCTCCTGGGCGGCTACGCCCTAGCGCATCACAGGATCGACAATCCCGTCCGGCTCCCGGACGGGCCGGCGGCCGAGCCCGCCCGCGGCGACGCGATCGCCTATGTGGGGCGCCTCACCCGCGAGAAGGGCGCCGACCTCGTGGCCGACGCCGCCCGCGCCGCGGGGCTCCCGGCCCTGTTCATCGGCGCCGGGCCCCTGGAGGCGGAGCTGCGCGCCCGGGACGGCGTCGAGGTGATCGGCTGGCAGCGGCCCGAGGCGGTGTGGGCGACGCTCCGGGCCCGCGCCCGGGCGCTCGCCGCGCCCTCCCGCTGGTACGAGACCGGGCCGCTCACGGTCTACGAGGCGCTGGCGGCCGGCATTCCGGTCGTGGCTTCCGACCGCTCCGGCGCCGCTGAGAAGGTCCGGCACGGCCGGACCGGCTTCGTGGTCGCGCCGGAGATCGCGCCCCTCGCCGAGGCGTTCGCGGCGCTCCGGGACGACGCCCTGGCGGCGGCCCTCGGGGCCGAGGCGCGCCGCCTCTTCCGGGTGGCCCCGATGGGTCTGGCGGCTCACACAGCGGCGCTCCGCGCGCTCTACGCCGGCCTGGCCGAATCGGCGGCCGGTGCGATGCAGCATCCACCCGCGCTCGCCCTGGAGCAACGATCCTGAATCCTCCGGTGTGCTTGGTATACCAGAAGAATTCACGATCCGTTCGCGCCCCTCTGGACAGGGAGATAGTTTTTTGCCAATCGGGTTTCCGCGGGGATCAGCAATCTTAGCCGACTGAGTCAATGGTGTAGCTTGCTCGCAACCTGCTATCTGGCCCTGGCACCGGGTCGATGACTTCGTGACATCATCGGATCGGAACTTTATCGGGCCTCCGGATCCGTGAGTGCGCCCCGAACCTGCACTTGACTTCTTGTTGCGGTGCAACATATAGAGGGGCGTCAACGCGGACGCATGCGGCGTCCCGCTCCAAGGATGATGCTGGAGACATCGATGCAGACCCCGAACTTCGAGATCCCGACCGAGATGCGCGACTTCGCCGACAAGAGCGTCGATCAGGCCCGGACCGCCGTCGGCACCATGATGGCGAACGCCGTGAAGGCCGCCGAGCAGGTCCAGGCCTCGGGCCAGACCTTCCAGTCGACCCTCAGCGCCGCGGTCGCGAAGGGGTTCGATCACGCGCAGGCCAACGCCAACGCGACCTTCGACTTCGCCCAGAAGCTGGTGCGCACGAAGGATCTCCGCGAGGCGTTCGAGCTCCAGTCCGAGTTCGTCCGCAGCCAGTTCGCCGCGCTCCAGGCCCAGGCCAAGGATTACGGCACCCTGGCGCAGAACGCCGCCGCCCGCTGAGGCCGGCCGCCCCGGTCCGCGATCGGGGCACGAAGACCGGGATCCGGCAGGGCCGTCCAGGCCCGCCGGATCCCCCGCTCTGACGCCCGGGCGTCACGGGCCCGGCGCCGACACCGCCGGCGAGCCGGCCGCCGCTCCGTCGAGACGGGCCGACGCCGACAGGAGGAGATCGCGCGATGGGAAAGCCGCGTCGACCGAGGAGCCGTCCCGCCGGGACGCCCCAGCCGTTGCAGGACGCGTCGGCCCCCCCCGAGATCCAGGCCGCAGCCGCCCCGATCGCGGCGGATGAACCCGATCAAGCGCCCGCTCCGGCGCCTGACCAATCGCCTGACCACTTCGCCGAGGCCGTCCGGACCGGCGCCGAGACCGCGCCCGACGGCGCGGTGGACGTCCCGTCCGACCCGGTGGCCACAGCCGCCGCGACGACGTCCGAAGCCGAGTTCGAAGCCCGGTCCGAAGCCGAGTCCGGAACCGGGGCGGTGATCGACATCGCCCCCCGGCCGGTGCCGGGCGCGGGTCCGGGACTCGTCGCGGCCGCGAACCGAATCAGCTTCACCCCCGACCGCCTCGACGTCGTCGAGATCGGCTCGATCATCGCCCGCTACGTGCGCGGCGAGGGCGAGGCGGCCGTCGCGCATCTGCGGGCGCTCTCGGGTGCCCGCTCGCCGGCCGACGTCATCCGCCTGCAGGTCGGCGAGGTCCAGCGGGCCGCCGACGCGTCCCTGACCTGCTGGGTCACGGTGGTCGGGCAGGCGAGCCGGGTCGTCGCGTACCGCTGAGGCGCGGCGCCCGGGCGGCCGGGACTTGTCGCATCCCGGCCACAAGGCCGGCCCGATCGAACCCGCGGCGGCAACGACCCGTTAACCAAGCCGGTCCCATGCCTTAACGGAGGGCACGGGAGACGACACCGGACCGATGCCGAACTGCGCGCGCCTGATCCGTTCCGCATGGCTCCGCCTCGCCGTCGCGCTCCTGCCGGCGCTGACGGGGATGCCGGCTGCCGCGCAGAACGGCGAGAAGCCGGCCGTCGCCATCGGGGCCGACGTCGCGAGCCAGGCCGGCACCACGCGCCTCACCCTGACTCTGTCCCGGGCCGTCGAGGCCCGCGGCTTCGTGATGGAGCGGCCCGACCGGGCGGTGATCGACCTGCCCGAGGTCAACTTCCAGCTCGATTCCGGGACCGGCAGCCGCCGCGACGGCCTCGTGCAGAGCTTCCGCTACGGCCTGTTCGCGCCCGGGCGGTCCCGCATCGTGATCGACCTCACCGCGCCCGCCATCGTCGGGAAGATCGAGACCGCGACGCGGCCGCGTGACGGCGCGGTGCTGCTCACGATCCCGCTGCAGCGCGCCGACCGCGACGCGTTCCGCAAGGCCGCCGCCACCGCCGATCCCGCCCCCGCCCAGGCCCGCGCCGCGGCGCCGGAGCCCGCCGACCAGCGGCCGCTGATCATGGTCGATGCCGGCCACGGCGGCACCGATCCCGGCGCCATCGCGGTGGGCGGCGTGTTCGAGAAGGACATCGTGTTCGGCTTCGCCCAGGCCCTCGTGGCGAAGCTGGAGGCGGGCGGCCGCTACCGGGTCCGCATGACCCGCGACCGCGACGTGTTCGTGCCGCTGGCCGAGCGGGTGCGCCTCGCCCGCGACGCCAGGGCCGACCTGTTCGTGTCGATCCACGCGGACTCGATCTCGGCGGCACCCCAGGTGAGCGGCGCCACGATCTACACCAATTCCGAGAAGGCCACGGACGCCGAATCCGCCAAGCTCGCCGAGCGCGAGAACCGGGCGGATTCCGCCGCGGGCGTCGACGCCGCCGAGGCGCCGCCGGACATCGCCGACATCCTGCAGGAGCTGACCCTGCGCGAGACGCGGGGCTTCTCGTCGGGCTTCGCCCGCACGCTGATGGGCCAGCTCGCCCCCGTGATGAAGATGAGCGCCAAGCCCCACCGCGAGGCGCGCTTCGTGGTGCTGCGCTCCCCCGACGTGCCGAGCGTGCTCGTGGAACTCGGCTATCTCTCCAGCAAGCGCGACCTAGAGATGCTGCAATCGCCGGAGTGGCGGGCCGACGTCACCGGCTCCATGGCCAAGGCGATCGACCAGTTCTTCACCAACCGCGCCACGCTCGGCCGGCCGGCCCCGACGCGCCGCGCGGCCGCCGCCGCCCCAGTTTCACCATAGATAGAGTGTCGATACGGGACGTCCGACGCCCCGTCGCATGGCCGCCGAAACCGGCATTCCGAGGGGGTCTCACGGGACCGTCCGGGGGCCGGCCGCGCAGCGCGCGGGGTGCACGCGCCGGATGAGCCGATTCCGGCATTCGGCCGGGCCAGCGACGAGCGGAACACCGGATGCGTCTGATCCTCCGTTTCTTTGGGATCCTGTTCAGCGCCGCCGCGGTGCTGTTCGTGGTCGGCGCGGCGGTGGGCGGTTACTTCTACTGGAAGTACAGCCAGGACCTGCCCGACCACGCCGCGCTCTCCAATTACGAGCCGCCGGTGATGACCCGCGTCCACGCGGCGGACGGCTCGCTGCTGGCCGAGTACGCCCGCGAGCGCCGGCTGTACCTGCCGATCCAGGCGATGCCGAAGATCGTCGTCGCGGCCTTCCTGTCGGCCGAGGACAAAAACTTCTACAAGCACGGCGGCATCGACCCCGAGGGGATCGTGCGCGCCTTCCTGACCAACGCCAAGTCGGGCAAGCGGCAGGGCGCCTCGACCATCACCCAGCAGGTCGCCAAGAACTTCCTGCTCTCCTCCGAGCAGACCTACGACCGCAAGATCAAGGAGGCGCTGCTGGCGCTCCGCATCGAGGCGGCCTACTCGAAGGACAAGATCCTCGAGCTCTACCTCAACGAGATCTTCCTCGGCACGATCGTGCCCGGCCGCAACCTGCACGGCGTCGCGGCCGCCGCGCTCGACTATTTCGGCAAGTCGGTCCACGAGCTGACCATCAACGAGGCGGCCTACCTCGCCGCCCTGCCGAAGGGGCCGAACAACTACCACCCCTACCGCAAGACCCAGGCGGCCCTCGACCGCCGCAACGAGATCATCCGCCTGATGGCGGAGAACGGCTACATCACCCGGGAGGAGGCGGAGTCCGCCAAGAAGATGCCGCTCGGCGTCAACCCGCGCGTCGCCTTCCCGAACGCCGCCAACGCCAACTACTTCACCGAGGAGGTCCGCCGCGAGATCTCCGAGCGCTACGGCGAGAAGAAGCTCTACGAGGGCGGCCTCTCAGTGCGCACGACCCTCGACCCGAAGATGCAGGCCTGGGCCCGCAAGGCGCTGGTCGACGGCCTCGTGCGCTACGACCAGGCCCATGGCTGGCGCGGTCCGGTCACCAAGGTCGACCTGACCGGGCGCGACTGGGGCATGGCGGCGGCCGAGGTTCCGGCGCTCGGCGACGTGGCGCCCTGGCGGCTCGCCGTGGTGCTGGGCAACGGCGGCGGCGGCGTGCAGATCGGCCTGCAGCCCCGGCGCGAGGCCTCCGGCCAGGTCGGCAAGGACCGCGAGACCGGCGTGATCACCCCCGAGGGCATGCGCTGGGCCGGCCGCGCCAACCTCCAGGCCGGCGACATGGTCTACGTCGAGGCGATGGACGGCGGCCGCGGGCAGTTCCGCCTGCGCCAGAAGCCCGAGGTCTCCGGCGCCATCGTGGCCATGGACCCGAATACGGGCCGCGTGCACGCGATGGTCGGCGGCTTCTCGT
The DNA here is from genome assembly GCF_900107945.1 of Methylobacterium sp. 190mf. Classification (NCBI taxonomy): domain Bacteria; kingdom Pseudomonadati; phylum Pseudomonadota; class Alphaproteobacteria; order Hyphomicrobiales; family Methylobacteriaceae; genus Methylobacterium; species Methylobacterium sp. 190mf. Next base: position 126,713 of record NZ_FNVI01000014.1, read on the forward strand.
ACGACGAATCCGAGTTCAACCGCGCCACCCAGGCGATGCGCCAGCCCGGCTCCTCGTTCAAGCCGATCGTCTACTCGGCGGCGCTGGACAACGGCTACACCCCCGCCTCGATTATCCAGGATACCCCGATCACCATCGAGGCCGGCCCCGGCCAGGAGGCCTGGACGCCCTCGAACTACGACGGCAAGTCGGGCGGCCCGCACACCCTGCGCTACGGCATCGAGCACTCGAAGAACCTGATGACGGTCCGGCTCGCCAAGGATGTCGGCATGCCGCTCATCGCCGAGTACGCCCGCCGCTTCGGCGTCTACGACGACATGCTGCCGGTGCTGCCCATGTCGCTCGGCGCGGGCGAGACCACGGTCATGCGCATGGTCACCGCCTACTCGATGCTGGCCAACGGCGGCCGGCGCATCCGGCCGACCTTGATCGACCGGATCCAGGACCGCATCGGCGAGACGATCTACCGGCACGACAACCGCAAGTGCATCGGCTGCGACGCCGAGAAGTGGTCGGGCCAGGACGAGCCGAAGCTGGTGGACGATTCCGAGCAGGTGCTCGACCCGCTGACCGCCTACCAGATGGTCTCGATCATGGAGGGCGTGGTCCAGCGCGGCACCGCCACGATCCTGAAGCAGATCGGCAAGCCGCTCGCCGGCAAGACCGGCACGACGAACGACGCCAAGGACGCGTGGTTCGTGGGCTTCTCGCCGGACCTGGCGGTCGGCATCTATATCGGCTTCGACAAGCCCCGCTCGCTCGGCGACCGCGCCACCGGCGGCGGCCTGGCGGCGCCGATCGCCCTGGAGTTCCTGAAGACGGCCCTCAAGGACAAGCCGCCGACGCCGTTCCGCGTGCCCCCGGGCATCAAGCTGATCCGCATCAACCTCGCGAGCGGCACCCGCGCCGGCTCGGGGGAGGGCGCCGGGACGATCCTGGAGGCGTTCAAGCCCGGCACCGCGCCGCCGGATTCCTACTCGGCACCATCCTCCGGCGGCGGTGGCGGCCAGGCGGCCGCCCCGGCGGCGGTCGCGCCCGATCCCGACCGGGCCGCTCAGGCCGGCGGATTGTACTGAGGCGGCTCGCCCCGCCCAGCCGCTGTCAGCCGAGATCGCTCTCAGCCCAGGTCGGGTCCGCCCGGCCTGGGCTTTCGCGTTACGGATCCGGGGCGACGGTGCGACGGACGGGTCATCGCCGGGGCGAGAGGCCCGCGATCGCGACCGGCGCCGTCCGGGATCGCGCAGCTTTGCCCGAAGAGCCGGAAGGTGCGGCGGCCAAGTCCGCGCGGGCCGTTCTCGGGCGAGACCCGCCCCTCGGCACCGACCCGCGTCGCGCTCCGCAGGCGCACAGAAAAAAGCCGCCCCGGAGGGAGCGGCTCGAGGAGTCATCAGGGAGGCATCAAAACAGAGCGGACAAACATGTCCAACTCGACATCCAGATCACTGGATGCCTGTTTATGCCTCGAAAACCTTAATGCGGAGTTAAGGTGCGTTCTCGCCCGTCGATCTCAGGCTGCCAGACTGTCGAAAAGCCCGCGCCCGTCGGTCCCGCCGACCAGATCCTCGACGAAGTTCTCCGGGTGCGGCATCATCCCGAGGACGTTCCCGGTCTCCGACAGGACGCCCGCGATGGCGTTGAGGGAGCCGTTGCGGTTCGCCTCGACGGTGATCGCCCCGGTCGCGTCGCAGTAGCGGAAGGCGACCCGGCCGTCGCCCTCGATCCGCGCCAGCGTCTCGGGATCGGCGAAGTAGTTGCCTTCGCCGTGGGCGACGCAGACGTCGATCACCTGACCCTGAGTGTAGGCGCTGGTAAAGCGGGTGTCGGTGCGCTCCACCCGGAGCGTCTGCCGGTGGCAGATGAAGCGCCGGTCGATGTTGCGCATCAGCACGCCGGGCAGCAGGCCCGATTCGCACAGGATCTGGAAGCCGTTGCAGATACCGAGCACGAGACCGCCGCGGGCCGCGTGGGCCCGGACCGCGTCCATGGCCGCGGCCCGGCCGGCGATGGCGCCGCAGCGCAGGTAGTCGCCGTACGAGAAGCCGCCGGGCAGGACGGCGAGGTCGGTGCCGGCGGGGAGCGCGTGGTCCGCGTGCCAGACGAGGCTCACCTGCGCGCCGGAGCGCCGCAGGGCCCGGACGACGTCCGACTCGCGGTTGGAACCCGGGAAGACGACGACCGCGGCGTGCATCAGAGGATCTCGATCGCGTAGTTCTCGACGACGGTGTTGGCCAAGAGCTTCTCGCAGGCCGTGCGCAGCGTCGCCTCGGCGGCGGCGCCGTCGGCTGCCGACACCTCAATGTCGAAGACCTTGCCCTGACGGACGCCGTCGACGCCCTCGATGCCGAGGGACCTGAGGGCGGCCTCGATCGCCTTGCCCTGCGGGTCCAGCACACCGGTCTTCAGGGTGACGATGATACGGGCTTTCATGGATCTACGGGTCTCACGCGTGTCAGGACGGGGGTGTGACCTGCGACAACGTCACACAGACCGTCGCCGGTCGCTTCTAACAGGAAGGCCGGCGCACTGTCGAACACGCCGCACGCATAGGGATCATTCCGCTGCTGGATGCAACTTGAACGGAAAAGTCGCCCGTGCGCGCTCGTTCAGCGATGCGCCGCCGGAGCCGGGCCCCGCAGGGGCTCGATGCTGGTCGCCCGGCGCCAGAGCTGGAGCATGATCCAGGCCGCGAACAGGCTGAACAGCCCCATCAGGATGTGCCCGACCCGGTCGCCGAGATCGAAGATGCCCGCGATGGCCCAGCCCGCCGCGATGGCCACGGCGAACACCTCGGTGCCGACGAGGACCATCATGCTGATGATGGTGATGGCGTTGCGCCCGTTCACGAGATCCGCCCTCGAAAGAATTCGGGTCCCGGACGAACCGTCCGGGACCCGCGCAGCTAGCCCACAGAGGCGGGACGATGCAACCGATTGGCCCGGGCGACCGCCTAGCGCGGCGCGCGCTTGGCCAGGATCCGCTGCAGGGTCCGCCGGTGCATGTTGAGGCGCCGGGCGGTCTCGCTGACGTTGCGGCTGCACAGCTCGTAGACGCGCTGGATGTGCTCCCAGCGGACCCGGTCCGCCGACATCGGGTTCTCGGGCGGGTCGGCCCGCTCGCCCGGCTGCGCCATCAGCGTGCCGTGGATCTCGTCGGCGTCGGCGGGCTTGGCGAGGTAGTCGAAGGCGCCGAGCTTCACCGCGGTGACCGCGGTGGCGATATTGCCGTAGCCGGTGAGGATCACGCCGCGGGCCTCGGGCCGGCGCTCCTTGAGGCGGGCGATCACGTCGAGGCCGTTGCCGTCGCCGAGGCGCATGTCGATCACCGCGAAGGCGGGCGCGCGCGCCTCGACGGCGGAGACGCCGTCCGCGACGCTGTCGGCCACCTGCACGTGGTAGCCACGGCTCTCCATGGCGCGCGCGAGGCGGGTCTGGAAGGGCTTGTCGTCGTCGACGATCAGCAGGCTGCGGTCGGAGAAGGCGGCCAGCGGATCGGCATCGTTGATCACGGCGGGGTCGGTCGCCGCCGAGGTCCCGGGCTGCGTGAGCATCCGGTACTCCTTTCGGGTTTTCGTCGTCGGGTTCTTGGTCTGTCCATCATATAGGTACGGCATCGCCCGGTGGCAGGGGGGCGCGGATACTGAGTTCCGGAGAATGTCGCGGCGCGGCGCCGCGCTCGAAGATGTGCCGGGCCCAGGAGACGCGCACGATCGCCCCGTGGGCGTCCGGCGCCGCGACGTTCATCAGGGCGAGCTGCGCTCCCGAGCGCTCGATCAGGGTCTTGGCGATGAACAGCCCGAGGCCGAGGCCGGCCCCCACGGTGCCGCCGGATTGCGGCCGGTCGTGGCTGCGGGTGGTCACGTAGGGCTCGCCCGCCCGCAGCAGCACCTCGCTGGAGAAGCCCGGGCCGTCGTCGCGGATCTCGATCCAGACCCGGTCGGGCGTCCAGCGCCCCTCGACGGTGACGCCGGCCTCGGCGAAGTCGACGGCGTTGTCGAGGATGTTGGCGAGCCCGAACATGACGCCCGGGTTGCGCCGGCAGGCCGGCTCCGGCCCCTCGCCGGCGCTGGTGACGGCGAGGGCAGCGCCGAGTGCCCGCTGCGGCGCCACCAGCTCCTCCACGAGGTGGCTGAACGTCACCGTCTCCAGGAAGCCGGCCCCGGCCCCGTCCCCGTCGAGGGAGGTCAGCTTGCCGAGGATGCCGCGGCAGCGGTCGACCTGCTCGCGCAGCAGGTTGAGATCCTCCGCCACCGCCGGCGAGGCGGTGGGGCCGAGCTGGCGGATCAGCTCCTTGGTCACCACCATGATCGTGCCCAGCGGCGTGCCCAATTCGTGGGCAGCCGCGGCCGCGAGCCCGTCGAGCTGCGACAGGTGCTGCTCGCGGGCGAGCACCAGCTCGGTGGCGGCGAGCGCCTGGGCGAGGAGCCGGGTCTCCTCGGCGACCCGCCACGCGTAGACGCCCGTGAAGGCGGTGCCGAGCAGGATCGCGGTCCAGACGCCGGAGACGTACAGGAACGGCAGCTCGATCCGCCCGTCCGCGAACCAGGGCAGGGGCCGGTGCACCAGGGCGAGCAGCGTCGCGAGACCCACCGCCAGGAGGCCCAGCGCCAGGGTCCGCTCGGGGGGCAGGGCGGTGGCGGAGATCAGCACCGGGGCGAGGAACAGCAGCGAGAACGGGTTCTGGAGCCCGCCCGTGAGGAACAGCAGGGCCGCGAGCTGCACGATGTCGAAGGCGAGGAGCAGGGCCGCGGAATCGTCGCTGAGCCGGTAGCTCGCCGGGAAGCGGATCCGCAGGGCGAGGTTCAGCCAGGACGAGGTGGCGATCACCAGGAAGCACCAGCCGAACGGCAGCGGCAGGCCGAGGCCGAACTGCGCCCCGACGACCGCCGCGCTCTGGCCCGTGATGGCGAGCCAGCGCAGGCGGACGAAGGTGTCGAGCCGCAGGTGTCGCGCGTCGCGACCGAGGCCGCTGAGATCGGTATCGGGCATGGGCTGTAACGGGCTGTATCGGTGCGTCGCCGGACGGACCCGCCGGCGCGGCGTCCCGTGGACTCCCTTCGCATGACGCGGCGATGGGAATCCCGGCTCACCGCCCCGGACACGTCGTCGCTGGCGGACGATCGCCCGCGGACGTGGTCACAGGCAAGTCGCCGCAGCTCCGGGATGTTCCGCCCGCGTTCAGGGTGGAGCATTATCCTACCGACTCGGGTTGCAGGGGGTATGGGCCGCGCGGCTCGATGCCCGCGGCCGGAGCGAGACCGCGAGGTGACGATGCTGCTGGCCTATTCCCTGTACGAGGGCGCGCGCGCCCTGATGGCACCCGCCCGCGTCGCCGCCGACCTCACCCGCTACGGGCTGCAGATGCCGGGCAATCCCCTGGCCTACGGACCCTACGCCCGCGCGGTCAGCGCCGGCTGCGAGATGTTCGAGCGCGTCACCCGCCAGTACGGCAAGCCCGCCTTCGGCTTCACCGAGACGGTGGTGGACGGCGCGGCGGTCCCGGTCACCGAGCGGGTGGTCTGGGAGCGGCCGTTCTGCCGCCTGATCGCCTTCGACCGCGCGTTCCCGGCGGCCCCCGCGGAGCCGCAGCCCAAGCTGCTGATCGTCGCGCCGATGTCGGGGCACTACGCCACGCTGCTGCGCGGCACCGTCGAGGCGATGCTGCCGAACCACCGGGTGTTCATCACCGACTGGACCGACGCCCGGATGGTGCCGCTCTTCGCGGGCCAGTTCGATCTCGACGACTACATCGACTACCTGCAGGAGATGTTCGCGGTCCTCGGGCCGGACCTGCACGTCATGGCGGTGTGCCAGCCGGCGGTGCCGGTCTTCGCCGCGGTGGCGCTGATGGAGGCGGCCGACGAGCCGGCGGTGCCGACCTCCATGACCTTGATGGGCGGCCCGATCGACACCCGCCGCTCGCCCACCGCGGTGAACTGCCTCGCGCAGGAGCGTGGCCAGAAGTGGTTCGAGCAGAACACGATCAGCCTCGTGCCGCCGATCTACCCGGGCGCCTGGCGCCGGGTCTATCCGGGCTTCCTGCAGCTGTCGGGCTTCATGGCGATGAACCTCGACCGCCACGTCACCGCCCATTCGGACATGTTCGACCATCTGGTGACGGGCGACGGCGACTCGGCCGAGAAGCACCGCGAGTTCTACGACGAGTACCTCGCCGTGATGGACCTGACGGCCGAGTACTACCTCCAGACCGTGCAGACCGTGTTCGTCGACCACGCCCTGCCGACGGGACAGATGACGCACCGCGGCACGCCGGTCGATCTCGGCGCCATCCGCCGCTGCGCGATCCTGGCGGTCGAGGGCGAGAACGACGACATCTCCGGCGTCGGCCAGACCAAGGCGGCCCTCGACCTGACGCCGAACCTTCCGGAAGCGCGCAAGGCCTACCACCTCCAGGCCGGCGTCGGCCATTACGGGGTGTTCAACGGCTCGCGCTACCGGTCGGTGATCGCCCCCCGCATCGCGGCCTTCATCCGCGCCATGCAGGCGGTTCCGGGCGCGCGGGGCGGCCACCTGCGGCAGGTGGGCTGAGGCGTCCATTCCGGTGCCCGCCGCCCCGGCTGGCCCTCCTCCGCGGGGGGGGGCGCGGACTCACACAGCGCAGACCGAAGGGCGAGGGGATCTCCGGCCTCGCGCTCGATCCCGAGCTGCGAAACGCTGTGCGATCCCGTTTCCGATCGATGATGTCGGCACAGCCGTCATCGCTGCGCTCGCGATGACGGTGCGGGACATGTCGACCGAGACGCCGCGCGCTCCGCGTTCCTGAATACATAACGCAGTCACGGCCGGGCTGGCGCGGGCCTTGCGAGACGCGGCCCGTGAGTTCGAGCCGCACCGACACAGCCCCTCTCCATGCCGCCGTCGCCCCGAGGCCGGCGGCGGTGCGGACGCGCGCCCGGACGTCGTTGTCACCACGGGCCATTGCGCCCGCGCATCAGAACCGTTCAAACTCGCCCGCAAGGTGCGGGCCGGCGACCGATGCTTGAGATCCGCACCGCCAGGGAGAAGACGATGGACCGCAGGACCTTTCTCAAGGGTTCGGCTGCGCTCGGTTTGGCTGCGCCGCAGCTCGCGCGGCCGGCCCTGGCGCAGGGGGGCAAGGTCCTGCGCTTCGTGCCGCAGGCGAACCTCGCGAATTTCGACCCGATCTGGGGGACCCAGTACGTGGTGCGCAACGCCGGCACCCTCGTCTGGGACATGCTCTACGGCGTCGACGCGCAGCTGAAGCCGCAGCGCCAGATGGTCGAGTCCGAGGAGGTCTCGGGCGACAAGCTCACCTGGACCTTCCGGCTGCGCCCCGGCCTGAAGTGGCACGACGGCGAGCCGGTTCTCGCCAAGGACGTGGTGGCGAGCCTCACCCGCTGGATGGCCCGCGACCCGATCGGCCTGATGATCCGCGGCATCCAAGACGACCTCGCGGCGACCGACGACAGGACCTTCCAGTGGCGCCTGAAGAAGCCGTTCCCGAAGCTGCTCTACGCGCTCGGCAAGACCAACGCGCCGATGGCGCTGATGATGCCGGAGCGGATCGCCAAGACCGACCCGTTCACGCAGATCTCCGAGTATGTCGGCTCGGGCCCGATGAAGTTCGTCCGCAACGAGTGGGTGCCGGGCGCCCGGGCGGTGTTCGAGACCTTCACCGACTACAAGCCCCGCGACGAGCCGAATTCCTGGCTCGCGGGCGGCAAGCGCATGCTGGTCGACCGGGTCGAGTGGGTGATCATGCCGGACGCCGCCACCGCGTCGGCGGCCCTGCAGAACGGCGAAGTCGACTGGTGGGAGAACCCGATCTCCGACCTCGTGCCGCTGCTGCGCAAGAACAGCAACCTCAACGTCGACATCGCCGACCCGCTCGGCAATGTCGGGTCGTTCCGGATGAACCACCTGCACCCGCCCTTCGACAACCCGAAGATCCGCCAGGCGGTCATGACCGCGATGAGCCAGGAGGATTACATGCGGGCGATCGTCGGCGACGACGACAGCCTGTGGAAGACGTTGCCGGGCTTCTTCACGCCGGGCACACCCCTCTACAGCGAGGCGGGCGGCGGCAATGTCGGCAAGGGCGACATCAAGCTCGGCCAGAAGCTGCTCAAGGAGGCCGGCTACAAGGGCGAGCCGGTGGTCTGCATCGTGGCGCAGGACCAGGGGATCACCAAGGCGCAGGGCGACATCACCGCCGATCTCCTGAAGAAGATGGGCTTCAACGTCGACTTCGTCGCCACCGATTGGGGCACCACCGGCACCCGCCGGGCCTCCAAGGCGCCGCCGCCTCAGGGCGGCTGGAACATGTTCCACACCTGGCACGCGGGCGCCGACTGCATCAATCCGGCGGGCTACCCGGCGGTGCGGGCGAGCGGCGACAAGGCGTGGTTCGGCTGGCCGAACATCCCGCCGGTGGAGACCGCCATCGCCGAGTGGTTCGACGCCGCCGACCCGGCCGCCGAGAAGGCCGCCATCGACAAGGTCAACGCCGCCGCCTGCGAGGGCGTGGTCTACGTGCCCACCGGGTTCTTCCTCGGCTACCAGGCGTGGCGCAAGAACGTCTCGGGCATCGTGAAGGGGCCGATCCCCTTCACCTGGGGCGTGTCGAAGGCGTGATGGCGCCCGCTCTCGCCACGTCGGGTCGCCCGACCCGCCCGGTCTCTCGGGCGGGCTCCCGGCTTCGGATACCGCGCTCGGCAACGCGGTCGCGGGACGGGGCGCGGGTCCCTTCTCCTGTCCCTCTCCCGCACGGGAGCGGGGGCGCGTCGCGCTCCGCCGCCGGCGTTCGCGCCCGACCCGGACGCGTGAAGGTCGGCACCCGCGAGGGGGGCAGGGGCGGCCGCACCCGCCGCGCCCTCCCGCCCACAGCCTAGCGAGGCCCCATGCTCGGCTATATCGGCAGGCGCATCCTCGCCACCATCCCGGTCATGGCGGTGGTCGGGCTGTTCGTCTTCAGCCTCCTCTACTTCGCCCCGGGCGACCCGGCGGCGATCATCGCGGGCGACCAGGCGACCCCCGACGACGTCGCCCGCATCCGCGCCACGCTCGGCCTCGATCGGCCGTTCCTGGTGCGGTTCTGGGAATGGTCCTGGCAGATCCTCCACGGGGATCTCGGCACCTCGATCTTCACCAACCTGCCGGTCACCACCATGATCGGCCAGCGGGTGCAGCCCACCGTCTCGCTGATGCTCGTCACCCTGGTCTTCGCCATCGTGGTGGCGGTGCCGCTGGGCGTCGTCGCCGCCTGGAAGGCCGGCAGCCTGATCGACCGCCTCGTGATGGGGCTCGCCGTGACGGGCTTCTCGGTGCCGGTCTTCGTGGTCGGCTACATCCTGGCCTACGTCTTCGCCCTCGAGCTCGGCTGGCTGCCCGTGCAGGGCTACACGCCGATCGAGCAGGGTGTGTGGCCCTGGCTGTCCAACCTGATCCTGCCGGCGGTGACGCTCGGCCTCGTCTACATCGCGCTGATCGCCCGGGTGACCCGCGCGACCATGCTCGACGTGCTCCAGCAGGATTACGTGCGCACGGCCCGGGCCAAGGGGCTGTCGCAGGGGCCGGTCCTGTTCGTCCACGCCCTCAAGAACGCCGCGGTGCCGATCGTCACCGTGATCGGCATCGGCATCGCGTTGCTGATCGGCGGTGCGGTGGTGACCGAGACGGTCTTCGCGATCCCCGGCCTCGGGCGCCTCACCGTCGACGCGATCCTGCGGCGCGACTACCCGGTCATCCAGGGCGTCGTGCTGCTGTTCAGCTTCGTCTACGTGCTCGTGAACCTCGCCATCGACCTCTTCTACACCGTGCTCGACCCGAGGATCCGCTATTGACCGCGACCGTCGCGCCCTTCCCCAGCAGCGCCCCGCAGGCGGGCGCCTCGCCCGAGGGAATCACCCCCAAGGCGCCCCCGCCGCCGGGCCTCGCCGTCGCGGCGCCGCTGCCCGACGTCATCCCGGCCCGCAAGCGCCGGGGCCGGGTCTGGACCTATGTGCGCCGCAACCCGACCATCGTGGTCGGCGGCGTGCTGCTCCTCATCGTCTTCCTGATGGCGGTGCTGGCCCCCTATCTCGGCACCGTCGACCCGACCGCCCTGGCGCCCGCCAAGCGCACCCGGGCCCCGTCGGCGCAGTACTGGTTCGGCACCGACATGCTCGGCCGCGACGTCTACTCGCGGGTGGTCTACGGCGCCCGGGTCTCGCTGCTGGTCGGCTTCTCGGTGGCGTTCCTCGCCTCGGTCGCGGGGCTCGCGGTCGGCCTCGTCTCCGGCATGGTGCGCTGGCTCGACGGGATCGTCATGCGGGTCGTCGACGGCATGATGTCGATCCCGCCGATCCTGCTCGCGGTCGCGCTGATGGCGCTCACCCGCGGCTCGGTCCAGAACGTGATCATCGCGATCACCATCGCGGAGATCCCGCGCGTCGCCCGCCTCGTGCGCGGCGTGGTGCTGTCGCTGCGCGAGCAGCCCTACGTCGAGGCGGCGGTCACCACCGGCACCCGGATGCCGGCGATCATCTGGCGCCACATCCTGCCCAACACGCTGGCGCCCATGACCGTGCAGGCGACCTACATCTGCGCCTCCGCGATGATCACCGAGGCGATCCTGTCGTTCATCGGCGCGGGCGTGCCGCCCTCGACGCCCTCCTGGGGCAACATCATGGCCGAGGGCCGGGCCCTCTGGCAGGTGAAGTTCTACATCATCCTGTTCCCGGCCATCTTCCTCTCGATGACGGTGCTCGCCGTGAACCTCGTCGGCGACGGCCTGCGCGACGCCCTCGACCCCCGCATGGCGAAAGACGTCTGATGAGGACCGGCAGCATGAGCGGCACCCCTCTCCTGTCGATCGAGAACCTGCAGGTCCATTTCCGCACCCCCGACGGGGTGAATCGGGCGGTGGACGGGGTCTCGTTCGCGATCCAGTCGGGCGAGACCCTGGCGATCGTGGGCGAGTCCGGCTGCGGCAAGTCGGTGACCTCGATGTCGATCCTGCGGCTCCTGCCCGAGCCGCCGGCCCGCATCGCCGGCGCGATCAAGTTCGAGGGCAAGAACCTCCTCGACCTGCCGAACAGCGCCATGCGCAAGATCCGCGGCAACGACATCAGCGTGATCTTCCAGGAGCCGATGACCTCGCTGAACCCAGTGCTGACGGTCGGCCGCCAGATCGGCGAGACCCTGCGGCTGCACCAGGGGCTCGGCCGCCGGGAGGCCGAGGAGCGGGCCGTGGAGATGCTGACGCTGGTCGGCATCCCCGAGCCGCGGCGCCGGGTGCGGGAATACCCGCACCAGCTCTCCGGCGGCATGCGCCAGCGGGTGATGATCGCCATCGCGCTCGCCTGCTCGCCGAAGCTCCTGATCGCCGACGAGCCGACCACGGCGCTGGACGTGACCATCCAGGCCCAGATCCTCGACCTGATGCGCGACCTGAAGGCCCGGGTCGGGGCCGCGATCATGCTGATCACCCACGATCTCGGCGTGGTGGCCGAGGTCGCCGACCGGGTGGTGGTGATGTATGCCGGCCGCAAGGTCGAGGAGGCGCCGGTCCGCGAGCTGTTCCGGTCGCCGCGCCACCCCTACACCCGCGGCCTGATGGGGGCGGTGCCGAAGCTCGGCGCCGTCGAGCACGGCGCCGACGCGCGGCTCGCCGAGATCCCCGGCATGGTCCCGAGCCTGAAGGGCCGGATCGAGGGCTGCGTCTTCGCCGGGCGCTGCCCGGACGTCACCGACCTGTGCCGCGCCTACGCGCCGGCCCTGGAGCCGAAGGCGCCGGGCCACCTCGCCGCCTGCCACTACGCGCCGAAGGACGCCCTCGCGGCATGAGCGCCACGCCCGCACCCGCCGCCCGCACCCTGCTGGAGGTCAACGACCTCAAGAAGCACTTCGCCCTCGGCGGCGGCCTGTTCGGCCAGTCCAAGCGCGTGCTCAAGGCGGTGGACGGCCTGTCCTTCACGGTGGCCCGGGGCGAGACCCTCTCGCTCGTCGGCGAGTCCGGCTGCGGCAAGTCTACCGTCGCCAAGGCGCTGATGCGCCTCTACGCGCCCACCGCCGGCCAGGTGGTGCTCGACGGGCGCCGCATCGACGACCTCTCGGCCGGAGCGCTCCGGCCCCTGCGGCGCCACATCCAGATGGTGTTCCAGGACCCGTTCTCGTCGCTCAACCCGCGGATGCGGGTGCGGGCGATCCTGGCCGAGCCGATCCGCAATTTCGGGCTGGCCCGCAACGCCGCCGACCTCGAATCCCGCCTCGCCAGCCTGATGGAGCGGGTCGGCCTGCCGCGCGAGGCGCTCGGGCGCTTCCCGCACGAGTTCTCCGGCGGGCAGCGCCAGCGCATCGGCATCGCCCGGGCGCTCGCCGCCGAGCCGGACCTGATCATCTGCGACGAGGCGGTCTCGGCGCTGGACGTCTCGGTGAAGGCGCAGATCGTCAACCTGCTGCGCGACCTGCAGCGCGAGCTCGACCTCGCGATGCTGTTCATCTCGCACGACCTCGCCATCGTCGAGCACATGACCCACCGCGTCGCGGTGATGTATCTCGGCAAGATCGTCGAGATCGGCCCCCGCCGGGATCTCTTCCTGGCGCCCAAGCACCCCTACACCCAGGCCCTGCTCTCGGCGGTGCCGATCCCCGAGCCCGGGGCCGGGCGCACCCGCATCGTGCTCAAGGGCGACGTGCCGAGCCCGATCAACCCGCCCTCCGGCTGCCGCTTCCACACCCGCTGCCCGCACGCCTTCGACCGCTGCCGGACCGAGGTGCCGGGCCTCGACGCGGTCGGCGCCGGCCACTTCGCCGCCTGCCACCTCAACGACACGGCCGTGCCCGCCCGGGCGGCCTGACGGCGCCGTCCTCGCGAGCGCAGCGAAGCGACCCAGGGCAGCGCGCGATCCCCGAGCGTGGCGGATCCCTGGGTCGCTTCGCTTCGCTGCGCTCGCGAGGACGGGTCGGATTCCCGCGAACCACATCCGGAGTCTCTCGTGCAGCACGACCTCATCCTGAAGGGGGCCCGGGTCATCGACCCGTCGCAGAACCACGACGGGATCTGCGACGTCGCCTTCGCGGACGGCCGCGTCTCGGGCTTCGGCCGCGACCTGCCGGCGGGCCCCGGCACGCAGGTCCGCGACATGGCCGGCGCGATCGTCACGCCGGGCCTGATCGACCTGCACACCCATGTCTACTGGGGCGGCACCTCGCTCGGCATCGACGCCGACGAGTTCTGCCGGACCTCAGGAGTGACCACCTCGGTCGATACCGGCAGCGCCGGGCCGGGCAACTTCGCCGGCTTCCGCAGCCACGTGATCGAGCGGTCCGAGGCGCGGATCCTCGCATACCTGCACGTCTCCTTCGCGGGGATCTTCGGCTTCTCGAAGACCATCATGGTCGGCGAGAGCGAGGACCCGCGGCTCCTGGCGCCCCGGGAGGCGGTCGAGGTCGCCGACGCCAACCGGGACGTGATCGTCGGCATCAAGGTCCGGGTCGGGCGCCACGCCTCGGGCGACCAGGGCACCGCGCCCCTCGACATCGCCCTGCAGGTCGCGGAGGAGACAGGCCTGCCGCTGATGGCCCATATCGACGAGCCGCCGCCGAGCTACGAGCAGGTGCTGGCCATGCTGAGGCCCGGCGACGTGCTGACCCACGCGTTCCGGCCGTTCCCGAACTCGCCCATCACGGCCCAGGGCGCCGTGAAGCCGGCGCTCCGCGAGGCGCGGGCGCGGGGCGTGCTGTTCGACATCGGCCACGGCAAAGGCTCCTTCGCCTTCAGGACCGCGCGGGCCATGCTGGCGGGGGGCTTCCTGCCCGACACGATCTCGTCGGACGTGCACCAGCTCTGCATCGAGGGGCCGGCCTTCGACCAGGTCACCACCATGTCGAAGATGCTCTGCCTCGGCATGAGCCTCACCGAGGTCGTCGCCGCCTCCACGGTGAACGCCGCCGTGGCGCTGAAGCGGATGGAGTACGGGACCCTGAAGGTCGGAGCGCTCGGCGACGCCACGGTGCTGGCGGTGCGGGACGGCGCGTTCGACTACGTCGACACGCGCGGCGAGCACATGACGGGCGACCGGCGGATCACCGCCGAGGGCGTGGTGCTGAAGGGCCGGTGGTGGCACCCGGCCTGACCCGTCGGGCCTGACGATCGGGACGAAGATCCCATCGCATACAAAATATCGACCTTTACAGCCTCTTCCGCGGGCCGATACACTTTCCCGTGAGGGACGGACCATCTCCGGCCCTCAGCGAAACGCGGTTCAAACCGCGGCGCCAGGGAGGATGGATGGACACGGGTCAGCCTCTGCTGGAGGTCGACGGCGTCACGCTCCGCTACAAGACGCCCGAGCACCTCGTCACGGCCACCTACCGGGTGAGCTTCCGGGTCTGGCCCGGGGACCGCTTCGTCCTGCTCGGGCCGTCCGGATGCGGGAAGTCGACCCTGCTCAAGGCGGTGGGCGGCTACATGGCACCGACCGAGGGCGAGATTCGCCTGAAGGGGCGCCCGGTCACCGAGCCCGGCCCCGACCGGATGATGGTGTTCCAGGAATTCGACCAGCTCCTGCCGTGGAAGACGGTCCGGCAGAACGTGGTCTTCGCCCTCGAGGCCTCGGGCCGGCTGAGAGGCCGCGAGGCCCTGGACCGGGCCAACCTCTACATCGACAAGGTCAACCTCACGAAATTCGCCGACAGCTACCCCCACACCCTGTCGGGCGGCATGAAGCAGCGCGTCGCCATCGCCCGCGGCATGGCGATGGAGCCCGACATCCTGCTGATGGACGAGCCCTTCGCGGCGCTCGACGCGCTCACCCGGCGACGCATGCAGGACGAACTGCTCGCCCTGTGGGAGGGCACGCGCTTCACCGTGCTGTTCGTCACCCACTCGATCCCCGAGGCGATCAAGGTCGGCTCGCGCATCCTGCTGCTCTCGCCCCATCCCGGCGAGGTGAAGGCCGAGCTCAACAGCGCCGCGTCGCCGGAGGCGGCGCTGCAGCTCGAGGGCCGGATCCAGCACATGCTGTTCTCGGAAGAGATCCAGGAGGCGGAGAATGTCTAGCGCGCAAGCCCTGAGCGGCGCCCCGCTGGCCGGGCCGAGCGCCGCGCCGCGTCTGTCGTCCCTGCCGCCGTCCGGCCGGCCCGAGATCGTGCGCGAGACCGGCCACGCCCACGGCGCCGCGGTGGTGGAGAAGCCGCTGTCGATCACCGAGCGCCTCTACAACCAGGCGTGGCTGCGCAAGATCGTGATCCTCGTGCTCCTCGCCGGGATCTGGGAGGCCTACGGGCGCTATCTCGACAACGACCTCCTGTTCCCGACCTTCACGGCGACCGTGGAGGCCTTCTTCCGGGGCATCGCGGACGGCACGCTGCCGGCCCGGGCCTGGAGCTCGCTGAAGGTACTGCTCATGGGCTACGCCGCCGGCGTCGCCCTGGCGACCGTGCTCACCGGCGTCGCCATCGCGTCGCGGATCGGGACCGACCTGCTCGAGACGCTGACGTCGATGTTCAACCCGCTGCCGGCGATCGCGCTCCTGCCCCTGGCGCTGATCTGGTTCGGCCTGGGCAACGGCAGCCTGATCTTCGTGCTGGTCCACTCGGTGACCTGGGCGATCGCCCTCAACACCCATTCGGGCTTCCTGTCGGTCAGCCGCACGCTCAAGATGGTCGGGCGCAATTACGGACTGTCGGGCCCGCGGCTGATCGGCAAGATCCTGATCCCGGCGGCCTTTCCGTCGATCCTCACCGGCCTGAAGGTCGGCTGGGCCTTCGCGTGGCGCACCCTGATCGCCGCCGAGCTGGTCTTCGGGGTGTCGTCCGGGGCGGGCGGCCTCGGCTGGTTCATCTTCGAGAACAAGAACATGCTCGACATCCCGAACGTGTTCGCCGGGCTGCTCACCGTGATCCTGATCGGTCTCGTGGTCGAGAACCTGATCTTCCAGACGATCGAGCGGCGCACCGTCCAGCGCTGGGGCATGCAGGCCTGAGCGGGGCCGGCCTCGGGCGGAGCGCTCCGGCCGCGCTCCGCCCGAGGCCGGCCCCGATCTCTGCGGAGACGTGTCTTCTCGCATGTTGCTCGAATAGAGATCGAACTTCTCTGTTGCGACGGTGCGGCGAACGTTTTCTTCCTATAGGCTCCGCTGACGACCCCCGGAGCCCGTTCCCGTGAGCCCTGACGCCCCATCCAAGACGGCCCCGACGCCGGCCCGCCCCGAACGGGGCGGCCGGTCGGACACGGCCGCCTCGGTCCTGCCCGGCATCGGCCTGTGCGCGGTGATCACCGCGGTGGCGATGGCCGCGCAGGCGGTAGAGGAGCGGGTCGCCGGTCACCCCTACATCGAGGCCCTGGTCCTGGCGATCCTGATCGGCATCGCGGTGCGGACCGCCTGGACGCCCCCGGCGCAGTTCCGCACCGGCATCGCCTTCTCGGCCAAGCAGCTCCTCGAGGTCGCCGTGGTGCTGCTCGGCGCCTCCCTGAGCCTCGGGGCGATCCTCGCCTCCGGCCCGGCGCTGCTGGCCGGCATCGTCGGGACCGTGGTGCTCGGCATCGCCGCCAGCGTGGCGATCTGCCGGGCGCTCGGGCTGCCGGCCCGGATGGCGATCCTGGTGGCCTGCGGCAACGCCATCTGCGGCAACTCGGCCATCGCCGCGGTGGCACCCGTGATCGGCGCGGAGGCGAAGGACATCGCCGCCGCCATCGCGTTCACCGCCGTCCTCGGCGTGCTGATGGTGCTCGGGCTGCCGCTGTTCGTGCCCCTCGCGGGCATGACCGACAACCAGTACGGGGTGCTGGCGGGGCTCACCGTCTACGCGGTGCCGCAGGTCCTGGCCGCGACCGTCCCGGTGAGCCTGCTGTCGACCCAGGTCGGCACCCTGGTCAAGCTGGTGCGGGTGCTGATGCTCGGCCCGGTCGTGGTGGTGTTCTCGCTGATCGCCCCGCGTCTGCCGCAGGCAGCGGGGGCGCCGCCGGCGCCGTCCCGTCCGGGCTTCACCAAGCTGGTGCCCTGGTTCATCCTCGGCTTCCTGGCGCTGGCCACCCTGCGCTCCCTGGGCCTCGTCCCGGACCCGGCGGTGAAGCCGCTGACCCAGCTCGCCGGCGTGCTCACGGTCCTGTCCATGGCCGCCCTCGGCCTCGGGGTCGACGTCCGGGTCCTGGCCCGGGTCGGCGGCCGGGTCACCCTCGCGGTCACCGCCTCCCTGGCGGTCCTGATCGCCCTCAGCCTGACGCTGATCCGCGCCCTCGGGATCGGGTGACGCCGCGCGCGGTCTTTCCCGCCGCGCGGGCTCCCGACCCGTGTAACAGGCATTCCATCGGCACCTTTGTGCAGGTGACCGGAGCCTTTCGCGCCGGCGATCCGGCCCATCCGCACCGAAAAGCGCTTCGGGTGATCATCCTTCAGTCAAGACCGTCTTGACACATACGCGGTTTTTGCTTTGGAACCGCAGGCATCGTCGTCGAAAGCTTCGTGTGGACTCGCGCAGTGCCTGAAAAGAATCCCGAGAACAGCCTCAGGTTGGTCACGCTGGTGGGCGAGATCGTCGCCGCCTACGTCTCGAACAATTCCGTTCCGCCGACGGCCCTGCCCGAGCTGATGGCGAGCGTGCACGCGGCCCTGGCATCCCTCGACGGGCAGGCGCCGGCGGCCGCGGTCGAGCCGGCCGTGGAGCGGCCGACGCCGGCCCAGATCCGCAAGTCGGTCCAGGAGGACGGGATCGTCAGCTTCATCGACGGCCGGACTTACAAGACCCTGAAGCGCCACCTCACCGCCCACGGCCTGACGCCGGAGCGGTACCGCGAGCGCTACGGTCTGCCGGACGATTACCCGATGACGGCGCCGGGCTACGCCGCGCAGCGCTCCGCGCTGGCGAAGGCGATCGGCCTCGGCGTGCCCGGCGGGCGCGTCGATCAGCGCAGGACGGGCACCGGCGGCTGATCGGCGGCGCGGCGCGGGGCCGCGCGCGGCGCGGTCTCGCTCCGCCGCCCCAGGAACGGCAGCACCTGCGCGGGGGCCGGCTCGGATCGGCTGGGCTCGGCGCGGCCCGGGCGGCCGAACGTGTCGGCCCAGCTCAGTTTGATCACCCGGTTGTCCGCGGCCGCGGGCTCCTCCGCGGGGCGCGGCGCCTTGCGGTTCGCGGCGCCGATCCAGCGCACGATCCGGTGCTCGCGCCCGCGGCGGAGCACCGGCGGCAGATTCGTCTCGCTGCGCTTGCGGTTCTGCCGGATGTCGTCGGTCTTGTCTGAGATCGACACGCTCGATAACCCTGTCCCCGTGCGAGGTGCGGGCGGGGACGGATAGCGGGTGCAGCCGTGGATCCGCCGGGGTGCTCCACCCTCGACAACGGCGCTATCCTACTGAACTTGCAGGATCCGGACAGGGCGGTCCCGTCCAAAAAACTTGTCTCTGCGTCCCAGATTGGCCCGTCCGGGGCCGGAACGGCTCAGGAGGCGCGCGCGCCCGGCACCGCGGCGAGCAGGGTGCGGGTGTAGGCGTGCTCCGGCGCGGCGAACAGGTCCGCGGTGCCCCGCATCTCCACGATGGCGCCGCGGTGCATCACGGCGATCCGGTCGCAGATCGTGGCGGCCACCCGCAGATCGTGGGTGATGAACAGCATCGCCAGCGACAATCTCTGCTTCAGGTCCTCCAGCAGGTCCAGCACCTGCCGCTGAACCGAGACGTCCAGCGCCGAGACCGCCTCGTCGGCCACCAGCACGTCCGGCTCCATCGCGAGCGCTCGGGCGATGCCGATGCGCTGGCGCTGCCCGCCCGAGAAGGCGTTGGGGTAGCGGGCGGCGGCCTTCGGATCGAGACCGACGAGGTCGAGGAGGCTGCGCGCCCGCTCCCGGGCCTCGGCGGCCGAGACCCCGTGGGCGATCGGGCCCGCCGTGATGATCTGCTCGACGGTGCGCCGCGGGTTCAGCGACGCGAACGGGTCCTGGAAGATCATCTGGATCCGGCTGCGCTTGTCGCGCAACGCGCCGCTCCTCAGCGCCGTGTAGTCGAGTTCGCCCAGCCGGACGGTGCCGCCGTCGGGCTCGATCAGGCGGATCGCGAGCCGCGCGGTGGTCGACTTGCCGGAGCCGGATTCGCCCACGATCCCCAGGGTCTCGCCGCGGCGCACGTCGAACGAGACGTCCTTGACCGCCGCCACGACCCGCGGCTTGCCGAACAGGCCGGAGCGCCCGGAATAGGTCTTCGACAGCCGGTTCACCGACAGCGCGACCGGGGCGGCCGCCAGGGGCGGGCGCGGCGGCGGCGTCAGGCTCGGGACGGCGGCGAGCAGCGCCCGGGTGTAGGGCGCCTGCGGGTTCCGCAGCACCGCCTCGGCCGTGCCGGATTCCACGAGCCGCCCGCGCTGGAGCACCGCCACGTGGTCGGCGATCTCCGCCACCACGCCGAAATCGTGGGTGATGAACAGGACGCTCATCCCGCGCTTCCGCTGCAGGTCGCGGATCAGCCGGAGGATCTGGGCCTGGGTGGTGACGTCGAGCGCCGTGGTCGGCTCGTCGGCGACCAGCACCGAGGGCTCCAGCGCCAGCGCCATGGCGATCATCGCCCGCTGCCGCTGGCCGCCGGAGAGCTGGTGCGGGTAGGCCCGCACCGCCTCCTCGGGGTTCGGCAGCCCGACCTCGGCGGCGAGCGCCACCGCCCGGGCCCGGCGCTCGCTCCGGCTGAGCAGGTTGTGCGCCTCGAACATCTCGGCGATCTGGTCGCCGACTCGCATCACCGGGTTCAGGGCCGTCATCGGCTCCTGGAACACCATGGCGATGCGCCGGCCCCGCAGCGCGCGCCACGCCGGCTCGTCGAGGGTCAGGAGGTCCCGGCCCTCGAACAGGATCGCGCCGGCCGTCGGCTTCAGCGCCCGGGGCAGGAGGCCTGTCAGCGCGTAGGCGCTCATCGACTTGCCCGAGCCCGATTCCCCGACCACGCACAGGATCTTCCCGGCCTCGAGGTCGAGGTTCAGGCCCTCGACCGCGTGCGGGCGGTCGGCGCCCTTGGGGAGCGCGATCGTCAGATCGCGGATGCGGACGACCGGCTCGCTCATCGTGTCAGGCCCTCGCGGTGCGGCGGCGGAGGATGTCGGGCCCGTCTCGGCCCAGATCCCAGAACAGGCCGGCCATGATCGCCAGGCCCTCGCGGGTGCCGGAGGCGAGCATGTGCTCGTCCGGACCGTGCTGGCGGCAGGCCGGGTAGGAATGCGGCACCCAGAGGGTCGGCAGGCCGAGGATCTCCGAGAAGGCGTCGTTCGGCAGCGAGCCGCCGAGATTGGGCAGCAGCGCCGGCTTCTTGCCCGAGCTCGCCTCGATCGACTGGAGCGCCCACTCGACCCAGGGATCCTCCACGGGCAGACGGGTCGCCTGGAAGACTTCCGCCGCGCGGGCCGGCCGGACCTCGATCATCGGGAAGCCGCGCGCGTCGAGATGGGCGCGCACGTTCCGGATGAGGTTCTGCCAGTCGGTGCCGACCACGAAGCGCAGCTGCAGGGTCGCCTTGGCGTGGGGCGGCACGGCGTTGAGCGGCCCGTCCGGGTCGCCGGTCTTGAAGGCCAGCACCTCCAGCGTGTTCCAGGCGAAGACCCGCTCGGCCGGGCTCAGGCCCGGCTCGCCCCAGTCGGAATCGATCGTGGGCGCGGTCGGGTCCTCGCCGACGCGGATGTCGGCGAGCGCCGCGCGCACGCCCTCGGGGATCGGCGGCGGCCGCAGGGCGTCCACCAGGATGCTGCCGCGGGCATCGACCATCGAGGCGATCGCCGAGGCCAGCACCGTGCCGGGGTTGCGCAGCAGCCCGCCCCAGTTGCCGGAATGGTGCGGGCCCTCCCGAAGGTTCAGGCTGAGCTCGAAATTGTAGGCGCCGCGGGAGCCCAGGAAGAGGGTCGGCCGCTCGCCGTTGAGGCGGGGGCCGTCCGAGGCGATCAGCACGTCGGAGCGCAGGGCCTCCGCCTGCTCCCGGCAGAACGGCCGCAGGCCCGGGGAGCCCGATTCCTCGCCCATCTCGATCAGGAGCTTGACGTTGAAGCCGAGACGGCCCCCGCGCGCGGCGATCACCTGCTCCAGGGCCGCGAGGTTGAGGACGTGCTGGCCCTTGTTGTCGGCGGTGCCGCGCCCGTACCAGCGGTCGCCCTCGACCACGATCTCCCAGGGGCCGAGCCCTTCGCGCCACTGCTCGGGGTAGCCCCGCACCGTGTCGCCGTGGCCGTAGATCAGCACGGTCGGCAGGTCCGCGCCCTCGCGCCGCTCGGCGATCAGGAACGGTCCGTGGACCCCGTCCGGGTTGGGGAAGATCTTCGGCGCGTCGAAGCCGAGGCGGGCGACGAGCGGCGCGATGAAAGCGTCGAGATAGGCGCGGAGCGCCGCCTCCTGGCCGGGAGCCTGGCTCTCGGTGGGCATCGCCACGGCCTCCCGCAGGAGCGCGAGGAACGCGCCCGAGTCGAAGGCCTCCGTGGCGCGCGCGATGGCGGCGTCTCGCGTCATGGTGTGTTTCCCGTGAAACATTTCGTTAACCTGCCGGCCGGTTCCGGCCTGGCGACGGCGTCAGTGGCGCGCCTCGGGGGCGGTGATGTCGCGCAGGCCATCACCTAAGAGATTGATCGCCAGCACGAGGAGGAGGAGCGCCACGCCCGGGATGGTGATCACCCAGGGCTGGAAGAACATGTACTGCTTGCCCTCGGCGATCATCAGGCCCCAGGAGGGCAGGGGCGGCTGCACGCCGAGCCCGAGGAACGACAGGGCGGCCTCCAGCAGGATCGCGTGGGCCATCTCCAGGGTCGCCACGACGATCAGCGCGTTCATGATGTTGGGCAGGATCTCCTGGCGGATGATCCGCAGGTCCGTGAGCCCCGCGGCGCGGGCGGCCGAGACGAAGTCCTGGTTGCGGATCTGCTGGGTGGCGGCCCGCGTCACCACGGCGAAGCGGTCCCAGAGCAGGAAGCCCAGCACCAGCACCACCACCTTGAGCGAGCCGCCGACCAGCGCCGCCATGGCCAGCGCCACCAGCACCACCGGCATGGCGAGCCGCGTGGTCACGACGTAGCTGACCACCGAATCGACCCAGCCGCCGAAATAGCCGGCGCACAGGCCGAGCGTCGTGCCGATCAGCCCGGAGATCAGCGCCGCCGAGATCCCGATCAGGAGGGAGATCTGGCCGCCGTAGAGCAGGCGGCTCAGGTAGTCGCGGCCGAGCTTGTCGGTGCCGAGCACGTGCTCCCAGGTGCCCTTGGCCTGCCAGACCGGCGGGATCAGGCGGCGGGACACGTCCTGCGCGTAGGGGTCGTGCGGGGCGATGAGCGGGGCGGCGAGCGCCGCCAGCACGATCAGCCCGAGGATCCCGGCCCCGATCAGGAAGCCGGTGTGGCGCAGGCCCCGGCGCAGGATCAGGCGAGTGGGGGAGGGGACCGGCGCCAGCGCGATCGGCGCGTCCGGGGGCAGGGCCGGGGCGGCGAGCGCCGCCGTGTCGGGGGGGAGGCTCATCGGCGGATCCTCACGACTGGCGCAGGCGCGGGTCGAGGAAGGCGTTCAAGAGGTCGGCGGCGAGCGTCAGGCCGATATAGATCATGGCGAGCACCAGCACGATCGCCTGGACGACCGGGAAGTCGTTGCGGGCGATGGATTCCCAGGCGAGCTGCCCGAGCCCCTGGAGCGAGAACACCGCCTCGATCACGATCGAGCCGCCCAGCATGAAGCCGAACTGCACCGCCGAGAGGGCGATCACCGGGATCACGGCGTTGCGCAGCGCGTGCCGCACCAGGATCTTGCGCGGCGGCAGCCCCTTGGCGCGGGCGGTGCGGACGTAGTCGGAGGCCAGCACCTCCAGCATGCCGTTGCGGGTGAGGCGCATCACCGCCGGCATCGCGTAGTAGCCGAGGGCGACCGCCGGCAGGACGAAGTTCTTCCACGTGGCGTTGCCCGAGACCGGCAGCCAGCGGAGGTTGACGGAGAAGATCAGGATCAGCGTCAGGCCGAACCAGAAGCTCGGCATCGCCTGGCCGAGCACCGAGACGGCGAGCGCCGTCCGGTCGATCCACGTGTCCCGCTTCACGGCGGCGACGACGCCCAGCGGGATCGCCACGAACAGGGCCACGGCGAGCGCGATGATGCCGAGATAGAGGGTGATCGGCAGGCGGGCGGCGAGCAGGTCGATCACGCTCTCGCGGAAATAGAAGGAGTTGCCGAAATCGAGGTGCAGGGCCCGCCAGCCCCAGGTGAGGAACTGGGTCAGCAGCGGCTGGTCCAGCCCGTAATCCTGGCGGATCTGGGCGATCTGCGGGCCGGTGGCCTCGGGGCCGGCGATCGCGGTCGCGAGGTCGCCCGAGAGGTGGAGGAGCAGGAAGCTCGCCACCGAGACCGTGAGGGCCACCGCCAGGGCGACCAGCACGCGCCGGAACGTGAAGGCCAGCATGGGTTCAGGCTCCTTCCTGGCGATGCAGATCGCGCCGGATCAGGACGAAGCGTCCTCTCCTCCCCCGGCGATCCCGGGCTTGCCCGGGATCGCTCAAGCTTGTGGGGAGGAGCCGGAGGTGGGGGTGGCGCAGAATCGAGCGGTGCGGTGCCGTCTGCGCCACCCCCACCCCTGACCCCTCCCCGCAAGGGGGAGGGGAAAGGCGTCGCGCCTTCGCGGCCATCCTCACTTCCACGACGCCGCGTAGAAGCGCGGCACCTCGTCGGGCTGGGCCGTGAAGGTCAGGTCCGACGTGAAGGCGTAGTTGGTCGAGTAGGAGAACATCGGCAGGGCGTAGGCCTGCGCGGCGATCCGCTGGAGCGCCTTGGCGTAGGCGGCCTTGCGCTTCTCGGGATCCATGGAGCTGTCGCCCTCCTGCAGGTCGGCGATCACCTGCGGATCCTTGGTCAGGTCCTCCTCGCCGCCGCGGAAATACACCCCGTCGAAGGCCGAGACGGCGACCACCGAGAACGACCCCCAGGTCTGGTAGCCGATCGAGGTCTTGCCGGCCCGCAGCGCGTCGCGGAACGCCGCGTAGCGCAGGTAGTTGAGCCGCGCCTTGATGCCGACGGCGCCGAGATAGCCGATCACCGCCTCGGCGTAGTCGCGCTCGCGATAGGCGCCGAGGTCGATCTCGAACCCGTTCGGGTAGCCGGCTTCCTTGAGCAGCGCCTTGGCCTTGGCGGGGTCGTAGGCGTAGCGCGGCACGCCCTGGTCGGTGCAGCCGAACTGGTCGACGAAGCACAGCGCGTTCATCACCCGCGAGGCGCCGCGCACGAGGTTGTCGACCATCGCCTTGCGGTCGATGGCGTAGGAGATCGCCTGCCGGACGCGCACGTCCTTGAGCGGCGAGTTCTCCTTCGCCCGGCCCAGCGTGTCGAACTGCAGGAACCCGACCCGCATCGTCTCGGAATTGAGGACCGTGATGTTGGGCGCGGCGCGCAACTGCTCGGCTTGGTCGCTCGGCACCCGCCAGATCCAGTCGACGCCGCCGGTCATCAGCTCGGCCATCCGGCTCTCGCCGTCCGGGATGACGCGGAACTGCAGCTTGCCGATCTTCGGCTTACCCAGAGGGCTCTCGGCCCAGTACTTGTCGAACCGCTCCATGGAGACGCCGCGGCCGCTGTCGACCTTGGTGATCCGGTACGGGCCGCTGCCGACCGGCGCCTTGGCGAAACCGTCGAGGCCGACCTTCTTGAAGTAGTTGGCCGGGAAGATCGGGGTCGGGCCGGCGAGGTATTCCAGCGCCGCCGGGAACGGGGCCTTCAGGTGGATGCGCACGCTGTGCGGGCCGGTCACCTCCACCGACTTCATCCAGTCGACGTTCTGGCGGGTGACCGTGCGCGCTTCGGGGGTCAGCACGTAGTTGAACGTGAAGGCCACGTCCTCCGGCCCGAGCGGGTCGCCGTTGTGGAAGACCACGCCCTCGCGGATCGTGAGGTCGAGGGTCGTGTCGTCCGCCCATTTCCAAGCGGTCGCCAGGAACGGCTTGTAGGTGCCGTCCTTGGGATCCCGGTACAGCAGCGTGTCCCAGCAGTTCCGGGCCAGGATCACGCCCTCGCGGGCGCTGTTGTGATACGGGCTGACGTTCTCGGGCTCGCTGTCCGACGCGTAGACCAATGTGTCGTTGGCCTTGCCGGCCAGCGCCGGGTGGGCGGCGATCAGGGTCGCGAACGAGGCGGCCAGGGTGGCGGCTCGGGTGAGGGTCCGTAGCGGCATGCAGGCTCCGACGGCGCGGCGGACAGGCCCGGCGGACGGTTCCGCGGCTGCCGCGTTTTTCACCCTGCCATGGTGTTGTGCATCTGGGATCGCAACAAGTAGAATTTAGCGAGTGCTGCGTTGCCATATCGGCAATGTGCACGGCACCATACAGCGCATCGAGCACGATAATGCAGAGTACGGGCCTGCGCTACTTCCTGGCCGTGGCCCGCACCGGGTCGATCGCGGCCGCCTCGTCCCAGCTCAACGTCGCGGCCTCGGCGATCAGCCGGCAGATCGCCAACCTGGAGGCCGAGCTCGACTGCGTGCTGTTCGAGCGCCGCCCGCGCGGCATGGTGCCGAGCCCGGCCGGTGAGCTGCTGGCGCAGCACGCCCATCAGGTGCTGATCCGCTCCGAGCAGGTGGTCACCGAGATCCGGGAGCTGGAAGGGCTCGCCCGCGGGCTGATCCGGGTCGCCTGCTCGGAGGGCTTCTCCCTCGACATCGTGCCGAACGCGATCGCGGCCTTCCACGCGGCCCATCCCGGCATCCGCTTCGAGGTCACGGTCCAGCCCCCGGCCCAGGTCACCCAGACGGTGTCGGTGGGGGATGCCGATCTCGGGATCACCTTCGCGCTGACACCCACCGCGCAGGTCGAGGTGCTCTACGACGGGCAGGTCGACATGCTGGCGCTGGCCGCGCCCGACCATCCCCTCGCGCGGGCGCCGGCCCTGCGCCTCGTCGACCTGCTGGAGTATCCCGTCGCCCTGCCGACCCGGGACACGACCCTGCGGCAGGTCTTCGACGCCGCCTGCGCGCACGAGGGCATCGCGGTGGAGCCGGTGCTGACCTCCAACACGCTCTCGGCGCTGCTGCCCTTCGTGCGGCGCTCCCGCGGCATCGCCCTGATGTCGGCGCTGTCGGTGCAGACGCCCCTGCGGCTCAACGAGCTTGTCAGCCTGCCGATCCAGTCCCGGACGAGCCTCGCCCGGGGCGTGAAGATCCAGGCGATG
The DNA here is from genome assembly GCF_900107945.1 of Methylobacterium sp. 190mf. NCBI lineage: Bacteria > Pseudomonadati > Pseudomonadota > Alphaproteobacteria > Hyphomicrobiales > Methylobacteriaceae > Methylobacterium > Methylobacterium sp. 190mf. The sequence continues at coordinate 152,816 of NZ_FNVI01000014.1, forward strand.
CGCGACCGGCGGCTGCCGAAGGCGGTGCGGGCATTCCTGCGCCAGCTGCTCGACGCGCTGCCACCGCCGCGCTCGCCGTGACCCTCGACGCGCTCGGCCCGCGGCTCTGCATCCTGGGGCCGTCGAACAGCGGTAAGTCCACCCTGGCGGTCGCCATCGCGCGGGCGCGCGGCCTGCCGCCGGTCCACCTCGACCGGCTGTATCACCAGCCGGGCACCGACTGGGACCCGCGGCCCTTCGCGGAGTTCCAGGCCCTGCACGACGCGGCGATCCGCGAGCCGCGCTGGGTCATGGACGGCACCTATGCCCGATGCCTGCCGCAGCGTCTGGAGCGGGCGACGGGCGTGATCCTCCTCGACGTCCCGACCGCCACCGGCCTGATCCGCTACCTGCGCCGGTCATGGTTCGTGCGCGAGCGGCTCGGCGCCCTCGACGGCGGCCGGGACAGCGTGAAATGGGCGATGATCCGCCACATCGCCGTTACCGAGCGCGAGAACCGGGCGCGCGAGGCGGCCCTGTTCGACCGCGTCGCCCTGCCCAAGATCCGGCTCGCCGCGGGGGCCGGCCTGGCCGGCTTCTACCGCGCGGAGGGACTGAGCCGGTGACCGGGCCCGCTCAAGCGCCGCCGCGGGACGCAGCGACGGTGCAACTGTGGTCCATCACGTCCTCGGCGCTGGCGCTCGGCGCCCGGTATGCCAGCAGGATGTAGCCCGGCTCGGGATCGCCCGGGGGCGTGGCGAGCGCCGCGAAGCTCGTCCGGTGCAGGTCCGGCCGGGCGCCCGGCAGGGTGTGCAGGGCCGCGAACGGGTTGAACTGCGCGGCCTCCGCCTCCGGCACGCGCAGGGCGTAGTACCGGTCGCCGGCCAGCGGCACCGGGAAGCGGCTCCAGGTGTGGCGCACCTGCCGGCCGTGCGCCCGGACGGCCTTGAGCACGCTCGGCTTCAGGCAGTCGAGGTGGATGTGGAGCTGGTCCTGGCTGCGGCCCCGGGCCGAGTTGACCGCGAGCCCGACCTCCGCGGGGGTGAGCTTCCCCTTCAGCACGTCCGACACGAGCGGCCGCGCCGCCAGGGCCGCCCGCCAGTAGGCGGCACCGCGCGGTCCCCGCAGGACCGGCGCCTCCAGGCCCGGCACGGTGTCGGTGGGCATGACGACGCTGTGGGTCGGCTCGCCGGGCGCGCGCAGGACCGCCGAGCCGGGACGGTCACCGTCCCCGAGATCGACCGACAGGCACGGGAAGGTCCGGTTGGCGAGCCGCTTGGCGAGCACGCAGGTCTTCAGGGCGGCCCACAGCACGTCGCGGCTCGGGTCCGGCGCGGCTTCGGCCGGTGCCGCTGCGGCCGACAGGGCCGCCACGAGGGCCACGACGAGGAGGGCGGCGGGCGGCGGGCGGCGCATGGGGTCTCTCACTGGGGCCGGCGCGTCCGGCCCGGCCTCACCGCGATAGCCGATCCGGGGCCGTGCCGGCAAAGGATCCGCGAGCCCTGACGCCGTGCCGGGAAACCCGCTATGCCGGCGGTCGCCGAGTCCCCGCAGAACGCCCGCCGGAATGCCGCGATGACGCCCACTCCCACGCCCACTCCCACGCCCACTCCCACGCTCACCCCCGACATCGCCGCGCGCTTCGCCGCCGTCGCCCTCGGCCATGTCGGCCGCGAATATCCGAACAAGCCGGGCCACGTCCTGGCCGGGCCGGCGGATGCCCGCACCCCCGCGGCCCTGCACCCGGCCTTTCACGGCAGCTACGACTGGCATTCCTGCGTCCACGGTACGTGGCTGCTGGCGCGGGTGCTGCGGCTGTTCCCGGACGGCCCGCAGGCCCCGGCGATCCGCGCCCGGCTCGACGCGCAGCTGACTCCCGCGACGGTGGCGGGGGAATGCGCCTACTTCGCCGCCCCGACCGCCCGGGGCTTCGAGCGGCCCTACGGCTGGGGCTGGCTGCTGAAGCTCGCCGACGCGCTCGCCGCGCTCCCCGAGCGCCGCTGGTCCGAGGCCCTGGCGCCGCTGGCCGCGGTGATCGTCCGGCGCTTCGCGGAGTTCCTGCCGGTGGCGTCCTACCCGGTGCGGGTCGGGACCCATTTCAACACCGCCTTCGCGCTGCGCCTGGCGGCCGATTACGCGGAGGGCGCGGGGGATGCCGGGCTGACCACTCTGCTGCACGACACCGCCGTCGGCTGGTACGGGGAGGACGCGGATTGCCCGGCCTGGGGCGAGCCCGGCGGCGACGACTTCCTCTCCTCGGCGCTGATCGAGGCGGAGTGCATGCGCCGGCTGCTGCCGCCCGCCCGCTTCGCGCCCTGGTTCGACCGGTTCCTGCCCGGTCTCGCGGCGTCCCGACCCGCGACCCTGTTCCGCCCCGCGGGCGTGACCGACCGCTCCGACGGGAAGATCGCCCATCTCGACGGGCTGAACCTCAGCCGCGCGTGGTGCTTCCGCGCGCTCGCCGCGTCCCTCGGCCCGGACGATCCCCGCCGGCCGCCGCTCCGCGCGGCCGCGGAGGCGCACCTCGCGGCCGGGCTCCCGCACGTCACCGGCGACTACATGGGCGAGCACTGGCTCGCGACCTTCGCGCTGCTGGCCCTCGAGGCCGGTGCCGAGACCGGTGCCGGGACCGTTGCTCTGGGCGAGGCCCAGGACGGCGGGAAGTAAATCTGAGAGATTCTTGAGAGCTGTCCGTCGCGGGCCATGTCGACGACTGCCCGGCGACTGACCGACGACAACAAAAAAAGGACCGCCCTCAGGAGAACGGTCCGGAAGTCTAGGGAGGAAACGCCCACGAGGGGCTGCAAGACAGCGACGCCGTCGCTGTCTTGCCTGCCGTCAACCCGACAGGGACGGCCTTGTTCCTGGCTCCGGCCCGCCGCGCGGCAGGGCCCGCCCGCCCGGGACCGCCGTGAGGCCGGCGGGGCGGCGCGGCTCGCCGGGGCCGAACTCGGCGCGGTAGGTCCGCTCCAGCGTCATGAGCCCCCGCAGGGGACCTTCGGCCAGATCGAGGAGCCGCGCGTCGCGCCAGCGCAGGGTGCGGCCGAGGCGGCGCCGGAACCAGCGCCCGCGCTCCTCCTCGACGAGCAGGACCAGCTTGCCGGTCCAGGTCCGGCGGAACCAGAAACGTCCGGTCAGCGTCATGGCGGTCGAGGCCCCGGTGGTGGATGGGGATAGACTACATCCGGATCTCGTCTGCGGGAAGATTTCCGGATGATGCGCCGATGAATTCTGGCGAAGACTGTTAATCGGAAGCGGGTTCCGGCCGTGCGCGGGCGTCCGGCTGCCCGCCCCGCCGCGCCGCCTCGGAGAGGACCTGGGCGAGCTGCTCGGCCGAGTAGGGCTTGCGCAGGAGGGCGAAACCGTGGGCGTCGTCCTCGGCCAGGACGTGGCTGTAGCCCGAGGTCAGCACCACCGGCAGGTCGGGGCGGCGGGTCCGGAGCTGCCGGGCGAGGGCGAAGCCGCCCATCCCCGGCATGACCACGTCGGAGAAGACCGCGTCGAACCGGTCCGGCGCCCGGTCGAGTTCGGCCAGCGCCTCCTCGGCGGATTTCGCCCAGACCGGCGCGTGGCCCAGATCCTCCAGGATCTGGGTGCAGAAGCGCCCGACCCCGAGATTGTCCTCCACGACGAGGATGCACAGGCCCCGCCGCGGCTCCGCCTCCGGGCGGGCCTCGCGGTCGGCCTCGGACGCCGCGGCGGGCGCGGCGACCTGCGGCAGGTAGAGCGAGAAGGTCGTGCCGTGGCCGAGCGCGCTCGCCACGTCGATGTCGCCGCCCGACTGCTTGGCGAAGCCGATGACCTGGCTGAGGCCGAGGCCGGTGCCCTTGCCGACCTCCTTTGTTGTGAAGAACGGCTCGAAGATCCGTCCCAGATCCGCGTCCGGGATGCCGGCGCCGGTATCGGAGACCCGCACGGCCACGAACGGTCCCTTCGCGCCGGCATGCCCGCGGATCGGCGGCATCGGGCTATCGCCCTCCAGCCGCAGGGTCAGGTTGCCTTCCCCGTCCATGGCGTCGCGGGCGTTGACCGCCATGTTGATCAGCGCGGTCTCGAACTGGCTCTGGTCGGCGCGCACGTAGCGGGGCGTCTCCGGCAGGTCGATGGCCACGCGGATGCGCGCGCCGGTGACCGAATCGAGCATGTCGGCGATGCTGCGCAGGCGCGCGCCGATGTCGAACACCTGGGGTTTCAGCGCCTGGCGCCGGGCGAAGGCGAGGAGCTGGCCGGTGAGCCTGGCCGCCCGGTCGACGGTGTCGGAGACGGCGTCGAGGTAGCGGCGCCGGCGCGTCTCGGCCAGATCCGGCCGGCGCAGGAACTCCACGGACGACCGGATGATGGTCAGGAGGTTGTTGAAGTCGTGCGCCACCCCGCCGGTGAGCTGGCCGATGGCCTCGAGCTTCTGCGACTGGCGCAGCGCCTCCTCGGCCTGCCGCTGCTCGGTGATGTCGCGCCCGAAGCCGTAGAACAGCCCGTCCTCCGGCACGACGGTCCAGAGCACCCGCCGCCGGTCGCCGGCGCGGGTCAGGCAGGACAGTTCGATATCCTCGACGCGGGTCTCCGCGCAGAGGGGCCGCAGCGCCGCCTGCGCGGCGGCCCGCTCGGGGGCCGCCACGAAGTCGAGGGCGGCCCGGCCCAGGGTGTCGGCCTCCGACCAGCCGAGCGCCCGGCTCCAGGACGGGTTCACCGACTGGACCTGCCCGTCCCGGTCCGCGACGAGCTTCAGCACCGGCGACAGCGTCCAGACCCGGTCGCGGTCGCGGGTCTGGGCGGCGACCTGCGCCTCCAGGTGCTCTGCCCGGGACTGGAGCAGGACCTCGTTCCGCTTCCGCTCGGAGACGTCGTGGGCGAAGACGTAGAACCCGTCGACGCGTCCGTCCGGGCCGCGGCGCGGGAGGTAGCGGGTGTCGGCGATCCGGGCCTGGCCGTTCGGGAAGGTCCAGGCCCATTCCTCGCGGACCTCCTGACCGGCGAGCGCCCGCTCGATGCCGGCGCGCCGGGCCTCGAACGCGCCGGGGCCGAGGAGGTCGCCGACGGTCCGCCCGACGACGGCGTCGGGCGCCTGGCCGGTCCAGGTCTCGTAGGCGGCGTTCGCGAACCGGTAGGTCAGGTCGCGGTCGATGAAGGCGATCAGGACCGGCATCGCGTCCGCGACCAGCCGGAGTTCCGCCTCCCGGGCCCGGAGCGCGTTCTCGCTCCGGCGGCGCTCGGTGATGTCGTTGAACAGGATCGCGACGCGGTTCCGCGCCGGCCCGTCCACCCGGTAGGCGTGCACGTCGTACCAGCGGCCCAGCGCCGCGGCGGCCTGCTCGAATCGGACCGGCTCGCCGGTCAGGGCGACCCGGCCGTAGAGGTCGAACCAGTGCTGCTCGAGGTCGGGGGCGAGGTCCCGCATCCGGCGGCCCACCGGGGCCCGCAGGCCGGTCTGCCGCTCGAAGGCGGGGTTGACCTCCAGGAAGCGGTAGTCGACGGGCCGGTCGCCGTCGGCGAACTCCACCTCGATCAGGCAGAAGCCGGCATCGATGAAGGTGAACAGCGAGCGGTAGCGCTCCTCGTTCCGGCGCAGGGCCGCCTCGGCGTTCCGGGATTCCAGCTGCGTCATCACCGTCCGGGCGAGCGCCTTCAGGATGAAGAGCTGCTGGTCGGTCAGCGTGCGCGGGACGCGGTCGAGGACGCAGAGCGTCCCGATGGCCCAGCCGTCCGGCGTCACCAGGGGCACGCCGGCGTAGAAGCGCAGGTGCGGGTCGCCGGTCACGAGGGGGTTGGCGGCGCTCTCCGGCTCCGCGGTCAGGTCGGGCAGCACGAGGGCGCCGTCCGCGCGCATGGCCTCGGTGCAGAAGCCGAACGCGAGCGGCATCGCCCGCGCGGCGTGGCCGAACGCGGCCTTGATCCACTGCCGGTCGGCGTCGACGAAGTTGATGTGGGCCATCGGCGTGCCGCAGGCCTGGGCGGCCATCTCGGCGATCTCGTCGAACGCGCGCTCGGGCGGCGTGTCGAGGATCGCGTAGGCGCGCAGGGCGGCGAGCCGCTGGGGATGCTGGGGCTCGAAACCCGACGGTCGGGATACTGTCTCGTTCGGCGACACGGAGCCGTCATAGCTCAAGCTTTCGCTTCCCCCTAGTGAAACTCTGCATCGCGCGTCCGGCGGCGGGACCAGGGCAAGCATTCCGCGATCGTTCAATACTAGACAGTCCCGCCGGATCATCGGTGGGGGTGCGATTTCACGCGCGCCGTTCAAGTCTTGCTGGTCCGGCCGACCGGGCTTCGGGCGCCCGCCGGGATCTCTTCCTGCCTCGCCCGTCGCGGGCCCCGCGAAGAGCTCGGGCGGGCCCCGCGCGGCGGCTGTGGATCGGATCGCCGCGGCCGGGAGCCCGCGGGGCCGGTGCGGCGTTGCCGGCTCACGAGGGATGGGTTCGGATCAGGCATGGCCAAGCGCAGGACGAAGGCGGGCGCCCGACAGGGGCTGGAGGACGCGCCGCTGATGCCCACCGGCGCCCTGGCGGTGGCGCTCCTGGCCTTCGCCGAGGGGCCCGGGCCGGTGGTGCACGTCGCCCGGGACGCCCGCCGCCTCGAGGACCTCGCCGCGACCCTGCAGGCACTCGATCCCGACGCGCGGGTCGCGGTCTATCCCGAGTGGGACTGCCTGCCCTTCGACCACGCCTCGCCGTCGCGGGCCACGATGGGTGCCCGGGCCGCCGTGATGCGCTGGCTGACCGACCGGGACGCGCTGCCGGACTTCGTGCTGACGACCGCCCCCGCCCTCGTGCAGCGCGTGCCGCCGCCGGAGACCTGGGCGTCGGCCCGCGTGACCCTGCGGGTCGGCAATCCCCTCGACGTCGAGGCCGCGACCGCAGACCTCAAGCGCCTCGGCTACATCCTCGACGAGCGGGTCGACGAGCACGGCGAGATCGCCGTCCGCGGGCGCACCGTGGAGGTGTTCCCCGCCGCCGCGCCGCTTCCCTGCCGGATCGAGCACGCGGCGGGCCGCGTCACCGCGATCCGCTCCTACGACCCGATCTCGCAGCGCTCGGTGGCGGAGGCCGACGAACTCGTCATCGACCCGGCCACCGAGATCGTCCTGGAGCCCGGCTCCGGCCAGAGCTTCGAGCCGTTCACCGGCCAGGAGCACCGCCTGGACCGCTACTACCCGCGCCTCGTCACGCTCCTCGACTACGTGCCCGAAGCGCGCCTCGCGGTCGAGGACGGCACGCAGGCCCGGATCGACGCCTTCTTCGAGCAGATGGACGAGGCCCGGGGCCGGCTGAAGACCCGCGACGCGCCGGCGGGGCCCGGCACCGGCCTCTACCTGACGCCGGAGGCGTGGCGCGCCGTTGTGGCGGATCGCGGCCGGCTCGCCGCCACCGATGCGGCCGGCGAACCCCGCGCCATGCCGCGCTTCGCCGGGGAGCGCCGGCCCGGCACGGCCTTCGCCAAGGTCCTGCGCGCCCGTCTGAAGGCCGGCGACGTCGTCGTGCTCGCCGGCTCGGTCCGGCCGCTCCGACGCCTCGTGCGCCAGGCGGGCAAGATCGCCGAGCGCCCGATCCGCCTGATCGACGCCTGGGCCGACGTCGCCGAGGCGGCGCCCGGCGACGTCCTCGCCCTGGAGGCCCCGCTGGCGGCCGGCTTCCGGGTGCCCGAGCAGGGCGCCACCGTGATCGCGGCGGCCGACCTGTTCGGCCCGGAGGCCGCCGTGACCGGGGCCGCCCGTGCGATCCTGCCGATGGGCGAGGTCGACCTGCGCCCCGGCGACGTGGCGGTCGACCGGGACCACGGCCTGTGCGTGTTCGAGGGGCTGGAGCCGGTCTCCGCGCCGGGTGCCGCGCAGGACGGGGAGCCCTCCGAGGCCCTGCGCCTGCGCTTCGCCGGCGACGCGATCCTGATGGTGCCGGTCACGCAGGCCGACCGGATCTGGCGCTACGGGTCGGAGCCCGACGCCGTCACCCTGGACAAGCTCGACGGCGGCACGTGGCCGCGGCGCCGCCTGGAGGCCGAGGCCACCATGGCGCGGACCGCCCGCCTGATGCTGGAGGCCGCCCGGGCCCGCCGGGAGACCGAGGCGCCGGTCCTGGCGCCGCCGGCCCGCGAGATGGAGCGGTTCGCCGCCGGCTTCGGCTTCGCGCCGACCCCCGATCAGGCGGCGGCGGTCGACGCGCTGATGGCCGACCTCGCCTCCGGCCGGCCGATGGACCGCTTGGTCTGCGGCGATGTCGGCTTCGGCAAGACCGAGGTGGCGCTCCGGGCCCTCGCGGCCGCGATCTTCTCCGGCCGGCAGGCGGCGCTGATCGCCCCCACCACCGTGCTGGCGCGCCAGCACGCCGAGACGCTGCGCCGCCGCTTCGGCCGGTTCGGCGTCGAGGTGGCGCAGCTCTCGCGCCTCGTGGCGCCGGCCGAGGCCAAGCGCGTCAAGGCGGGGCTCGCCGACGGCTCGATCCGGCTGGTGGTCGGCACCCACGCGCTCGCCGGCAGCGGGGTGGCGTTCGCGGATCTCGGCCTAACCGTGATCGACGAGGAGCAGCGCTTCGGCGCGAAGATGAAGGCCGACCTGCGCCGCCTCGCGGATGGCGGCCACGTGCTGACGCTCACCGCGACGCCGATCCCCCGCACCCTCCAGGCGGCCCTCGTCGGCCTCCAGAGTCTCAGCGTGCTGGCCACGCCGCCGGCCCTGCGCCAGCCGGTCCGGACCGTGGTGGCGCCCTTCGACGCCGAGGCGGTCCGCGAGGCCCTCGTCCGCGAGCACCGCCGGGGCGGCCAGAGCTTCGTGGTCTGCCCGCGGATCGAGGACATCGGCCCCATGGCCGAGCGCCTGCGCGCCCTCGTGCCGGGCCTGGACATCCTGGTGGCGCACGGGGACCTCAAGCCCTCCGCCATGGACGAGGTCATGGTCCGGTTCGCGGAGGGCGACGGCGACGTCCTGCTCGCGACCGCCATCGTGGAGAGCGGCCTCGACGTGCCGCGGGCCAACACCATGCTGGTCTGGGAGGCCGCCCGGTTCGGGCTGGCGCAGCTCCACCAGCTCCGCGGCCGCGTCGGCCGCGGCCAGCGCCGCGGCACCGTCCACCTGCTCAGCGACCCGGCCGCGCCCCCGCCGGCGGCGGCGCTCCAGCGCCTGCGCGCCCTGGAGGCCCTCGACCGCCTCGGGGCCGGCTTCGCGGTCAGCGCCCGGGACCTCGACCTGCGCGGCGCCGGCGACCTCGTGGGCGAGGATCAGGCGGGGCACGCCAAGCTCGTGGGGCTCGGCCTCTACCAGCACCTCCTGCAGCTGGCGCTCACCGCCGCCAAGGGCGAGCGCGCCGAGGACTGGAGCCCCGAGATCGAACTCGGCCTGCCGAGCCGGATCCCCGAGGACTACGTCCCCGAGCCCGAGATCCGCCTCAGCCTCTACACGCGCCTGCTGCGCCTGCAGGAGGCCGAGGCGATCGAGGCGCTCGCCGGCGAGGTCGAGGACCGGTTCGGCGCGGCCCCCGCGCCGGTGCTCGCGCTGTTCGACCTCGCGCGACTGCGCGCCTCCTGCTGCGCGCTGGGCGTCGCCCGGCTCCGGGGCGGGCCGCAGGGCGTCGCGGCCGACCTGCGGCCCGACCGGCCGCTGACCGCGATGGCCGCCGAGGGCGGGATCGTCCTGCGCGACGGGCGGGTGGTGTGGAAGCGGCCCTGCCCGGATTCCGCCGCCTGCACGGCGCTCGCGACCGACCTCCTGGAGCGGATCCGCGCCGCCCGAGAACGCGAGGCTTGAGCGCGCCAGTCGAGCGTGATGCCGATCTGCGGTTGATCTTGCATCGACCGCTTCAAACCGTCACAGGCTGTCGCGCCAACAACGCGAAGGGGAGTGACCCATGCACGTGACGATCGAGCAGGCCGAGAAGGCGATCGCGGCCGCCCGCGCCAAGGCCGTGGAGCTCGGCACCCAGATGTGCATCGCGGTGGTCGATTCCGGCGGGAACCTCAAGGCGTTCCACCGCATGGATGATGCCTGGGTCGGGTCGATCGACATCGCCCAGAAGAAGGCCAAGACCTCGGTGTTCTTCGGCATGATGACCGGCCAGATCGGCCAGCTGTCGCAGCCGGGCGGGCCGCTCTACGGGATCGAGCACTCCAACGACGGGCTGATCACCTTCCCGGGCGGGATCCCGATCGTCGACGCCGACGGCGTCATGTCGGGCGCCATCGGGGTCAGCGGCTCGACGGTGGAGAACGACCACACCGTCGCGGAGGCCGGCGCCAAGGCCATCGGCCGGACCGAGCTGCCGGCCCATCCCTGGCGGACCTGAGCCGCCGGGGCTCTTCCCAGGGGCCTCTTCCCAGGGGGCGCGTCAGGGGTCGCGCCGCGCCAGCGCGCGGCCGATCCCGTGGAGCAGCATCCCCGAGACCGAGCGGAGATAGGGGTCGCCGTGGCGCTCCAGCGCCGCGTGGATCTGGATGCCGTGGTCGGCCGCGGTGTTCAGGTCCGCCCCGTCGGTGGTGCCGTGCGTGACGCCGTTCATAGGGCTGTTCACGGCTCCGTTCATGGCCCCGGACTGGATCCCGTGCCGGTAGAGGTCCGTGACGTCGATGTAGGCGCCGCGCCCGCGCAGCAGGCCGTCCGAATCGGGCGTTAGGCAGCCGCGGTTGAGGATCCAGCGGATCTCGCTCGCCCCGGTCACGACGCGGAACTCGAGGGAGACCGGGCCGCCGGTCTGGCGGACGTGGCGGATCCGGCCGAACACCCAGTCCCGGTCGGCCGGGTGGATCCGGCCGAGGGCCGCGTCCAGCGGCAGCGGCGTCCCGGCGAGCCCCGGATCCCCCGCCATCAGCGAGGCCGCGCCCGAATCCAGCATCGACCGGCCGGCCCGGACATCCGTGTCCCAGATCCCGATGAATCCGGCGGCCTGCAGGGCCGAGGCTGTCGTGGAAGCCAGCACCATGGAATCCCCTCCGAACTGGCTACAATCGACGATTGTACGATGGCGGACAGACTAATCCGCAACACATGCTGTCCGCGAGCCCGAAGTCCAGTATCGGCTGCGCGAACGGCTTTTGACACGGCGTCGCGGCCCCCCGCCACCGGGTTGCATTGCGGATGATCAAGACTTCGGTTCCGGACAATCCCGTTCTCGACAATGCGGGGCCGCTCCGGTGCGGCGCAAAGACCGGATTCACAGCGCCGCCGCGCGGACAGTTCGATCACAAATGATCGGTAGACGCCGCGATCCGGCGGAAATCCGCACTTCGGCCCGTGGATCGCTCCACCGCCGGGCGCCGTCGGGCGCCGCCGGCCCGCGAAGCCCGTGGCTCGCGCCGGGCCCGCCCTGGTGCGGGTTGCCGCTGCGCCGTAACCTGCACCTTCCGGTAGGCATCCCGCCGGGAGGCCAGCAGCAGAGACGCCATGGACCGCACGGTGAACCGCACCAACCTCCCGCTCTCGCGGGAGCGGCTCTGGGACAGCCTGATGGAGCTCGCCCGGATCGGCGCGCTGCCCAACGGCGGCAACGACCGGCAGGCCCTGACCGACCGCGACGCCGAGGGGCGCGCCCTGTTCCAGCGCTGGGGCGAGGCGGCGGGGCTGACGCTCACCGTGGACCGGGTCGGCACCATGGTCTTCCACCGGCCCGGGCGCGATCCGGGCCGGAAGCCGGTCGCCGTCGGCAGCCACCTCGACACCCAGCCCACCGGGGGCAAGTTCGACGGGCCGCTGGGCGTCCTCGCCGGGCTGGAGATCATGCGCGCCCTGCAGGAGGCCGGGATCGAGACCGAGGCGCCGCTCCTGCTGATCAACTGGTGCAACGAGGAGGGCGCGCGCTTCGCGCCGCCGATGAGCGGCAGCGGCGTCGCCATGGGCATCGTCCCGGAGGCCGACATCCTGGCGACCCGGGACCTCGCGGGCCACGCCTTCGGCGACGAGCTGCGGCGCATCGGCTGGCAGGGCGCGGCGGACCCGGCCGCCCTGCGGGAGATCGGCGCCTATTTCGAGCTCCACATCGAGCAGGGCAAGCGCCTGGAGGAGGCCGGGCTCACCGTCGGGGTGGTCGACCGGGCGCTCGCCCAGATCTGGTACGAGATCACCGTGCTGGGCGAGGAGGCCCATGCCGGCAGCCCCATGGCGGGCCGGCGCGACGCGATGATGGCCGCGGCGGCGCTGATCGCGTCGCTCGAGGGCATCGCGGAGGCGGCGGTCGGCGCCGGCGGCGAGCGCGGCCGCGCCACCGTCGGCGTGCTGCGGGCGGAGCCGGCGAGCCGCAACATCACGCCCGGCCGGGTCTGGTTCAGCCTCGACACCCGCCACGGCGACACCGCGCAGCTGGAGGCGATGGGGGCGCGGATCCGGGCCCGGGCCGACGCCCTGGCGGCGGAGCGCGGCGTCACCGTCCAGGTCGCGGAGTTCTGGCGCGCCCCCCCGACCCCGTTCGACCCGGTCCTGGTGGACCGCGTCCAGGCGGCGGCCGAGGCGCGGGGCCATGCCTGGACGCGGATGCCGACCGCGATCTACCACGACGCCGTCTACTGCGCCCGCGCGGTGCCGGCGGCCCTGGTGTTCTGCCCCTGCCACGGCGGGATCAGCCACAACGAGGCCGAGAGCATAACGCCGGCCTGGGCCGGGGCCGGCCTGGAGGTTCTGGCCGACGCCGTGCTGGCGACGGCGGGCCTCGCCGGCCCCCGGACCGGGCCGGAATGAGCCGCGCCGCCGGCCGCGCACGAACGGAGACCGGGTTCCCGCATGTCCGACGACAACGTCATCCGCCCCGCCTTCGGCGTCCCCCGCAACCCGGCGCCGGAGCCCGATCCGGCCCAGGCGCCCCTGCGCGTCTTCGGCACGGGGGCCGGCCACCGGGTCGGCCTGATCCACGACCCGTCGGCGGTCGAGGGCGACGTCATCCGCATCGTGGTCGGGCCCGAGGACGAGCCGGGGGTCGAGACCGTGGCGCTGCTCCCCGCCGACGCGGAGGCCGAGGCCGAGCGGATCGGCTTCGCCATCCTGCGGGCGCTGGAGGTGGTCGAGGGCGCGGTCTGAGCCGCGCGCTGGATTCGCCGGCTGAACCGCGGCCTGCGCCGCGGTCTGGACCGCGGAGCGGGCGGTGCGCGTTCTCGGAAAGCGGGAGCGGCCGGCGCGAACGGTCGCCGGATCGCCGGGAGGGACGGATGACGGGCGCTCGGATCAGCAGCACGGAGATCGCGATCCCCGCGCGGGCCGGACTGGTCTGGTCCGTGTTAACGGACCTCGATTCCTACCCGGCCTGGAACCCGTACATCCGCAAGGCCGAGGGCCGCCTGCGCGAGGGCGCGCGCTGGCGCCTGGAGCGGACCCTGAACGGCCGCGCCTACCGGGCGCGCCAAGTGACGGTGACCTGCTGGGAGCCCGGCCGGCGGCTCACGTGGCGCGGCGGCATCCCGACGCCGCCCCTGCTCATCGGCGAGCACGAGATCCGGATCACCGAGACCGCCGACGGCGTCCGCCTCGTCCAGGCCGAGGCCGTCGCGGGCCTGCTCGCCCCCGGCCTGTTCCCGTGGCTGCGGACGCGCATGCAGGCCCGGTTCGCCGCGATGAACGAGGCCCTGCGCGAGGAGGTCGCGCGCCGGCTGGCCGAGAACGCCTGAGGGCCGGTCTCGGCCGTTCCGGACCGCTCCGGGCCGACGCGGTCAGGCGACCGGCTTCGGCTTGACGATCGGCGAGCGGGTCAGGCTCTCGATCGCGCGCCCCGGCCGCCCGGCCTTGCGGGCGATCTCCTCCTCCTGCTCGGCGATGAGCTGCCGGGCAGGCTCGTCGCCGTCGAGGCCGCCGAGGATCTCGGCCGGCACGCGCCGGTTCGAGGCCCGGGACCCGTCCGCGAAGACGATATCGAACAGAACGGAGCCCCGCTCCTGCGGTCTCGACTTGATGCGCTTGGCCATAGGTGCTGATACGCCGCCGGAATCGGTCGCGGCAAGGCGCGGTGCCGGGCGGGGGTGCGCGGCGCGCACGGACGGGCCCGCGCGCCGCCCCGCTCCCGCCGCGATCCCTCCGCCGCCCGCATGACAGGGCGCCGGCAAACGAGGACGCGCGCGTGATACCCTGGGTTCATCTCGATACCGGATCCGTGCCCGGCGGCGGCACCGACCTGCGCCTGATGCGGCGCGGCGACGAGTTCGCCATCATGGCCGACACGATCGAGCTGATGAACAACCGGCGCAGCGGCTCGGAAGTGGCGCTCGCGGCGATGACCTGCGCGCGGCTCCAGGACCGGCCCCGCGCCCGGGTCCTGATCGGCGGCCTCGGCATGGGCTTCACCCTGCGGGCGGCGCTCGAGGGCCTCGGGCCGCAGGCGCAGGTGGTGGTCGCCGAGCTGGTGCCCGCCGTGGTCGCCTGGGCCCGGGGGCCGCTCGCCCACGTCTTCGCCGGCTGCCTGGACGATCCGCGGGTCGACCTGCAGGAGGCCGACGTCAACCGCCTGATCCAGGCCGGACCGGAGCGCTACGACGCGATCCTGCTCGACGTCGACAACGGCCCGGAGGGGCTGATGCGCAAGGCGAACGACCGGCTCTACGACAATTGGGGGCTGAAGCGCGCCCGCTGGGCCCTGCGGCCGGGCGGTATCCTGGGCGTCTGGTCGGGCGCCCCGGACCGGAAGTTCAAGAGCCGCCTGCAGCGCTCCGGCTTCGCGGTCGACGAGCAGCGCGTCCACGCGAGCGGCCGGGGCAGCGGCCCGAAGCACGTGGTCTGGCTCGGGACCCGGACCGAGGGGCGGGTCGAGGGCCCGGGTCAGAGCGACGGGAGGCCGGGCGACGACCGGGCGGCGGGCGGCCCGAGACCGCGCGGACCGGCCCAGGGCCGGCGCCGGCCGGGACGCTAGGGCGGCTTCAGCGCGGGCTGCGGCGGTCCGGAGGACGGGGCTGCCGCGCACGGTCGCACCCCCTGTCCCGGCGCCGGACGCCTCCGCACATTCCCGGCATGGGTGCGACGGGCGGGCATCTCTACACGGTCGAGGTCAGGCCGAGCCGGCATGATCCCGGTCACTTCACCTGGGCGATCCGCGACCGCGGCAAGCTGGTCCGGGGGTCGTACCGCCCGCACACCTCCGAGCACGCGGCGCGCGCCGTCGCGGAAGCCGAGGTCGAGCGCCTGATCGGCCAGGACGGCCGGTCCGGCGGCGCCTAGACCCGCCGCGCGGGGCGATTTCAGGTCCGCCCGAAGAGCATCGCGTCCCAAGATCCCGGCCCGCTCGTGGGCCGGCGCGGCGCCATGCGAAACTCGCATGGGTGTGCAGTCTGACCCGGGTACATATGCATGCCTCCGCGGCGCTCGATCCATTGCATGCCGCAATGCGGTATCCTATCTTTGCACTGCGGGATGGCGATGGCGTCGCGATCCCGCTGCCCTTCTTGGGCGTTTCCTCCCTAGACTTCGGGCCGCTCCTTCGGGAGTGGCCTTTTTTCTTTCCGCCGGCCGACCCGCCGCGCGGACCGCGCCCCGACGTCTCGACCGCGCGGAACCCGGAGCTTGGCGGTACGTTTTTCCGCCATGGAACACTATCGCTCCACACTTGGGACGACTGCCGTTGCCGTATTCGGGCTGGTGGCGGCCGCGCATATTCTGCATCCGGGCAATTACGAGGTGCAGACGCGTCCCGCGCGTCCTGCCGTGACGGACGCCGCGCCGGTCTCGAAGCCGGCCGCCGCACCGGTCTCGCGGAGCGCCTGGGTCGACCCGCCGGCCAAGCTCGCCGCGCCGGAGACCACGGGTGCCCTGGCAGCCGCCCCGGCGCCGCGGGTCGCGGCGACGGTCCCGGACACTGCGATGCCGGCTGCCCCGCTCCCCGCCGAGATGGCGCGCCCGGCCGGGCCGCCGCGCAGGACCGCGGCGCACCGCGCGAAGGGGACGGAGCGCGGCGTCCACCGGGCGGCCCGCCTCCGCCACGCCGCCCTCGTCCGCACCGCCGAATCCGACCGGCCGACCGTCACCGCCGCGGCGCCGCAGCCCGCGCCGGCGGCCGCACCGTCGCAGAAGATCGATCCCATCGGCGACATCATCCGCGGTCTAGGATTCGGCCGCGACGGCTGAGGGCTCCCGGATCCCTACTCGACGTGGAGGGTGAGCTTCATCTTCGGATGAATGCCGCACTGGATGACGAAATCGCCCGGCTCGGCCAGGGTCAATCGCGTCTCGGTGCCGGGCTCCTGAGTGCCGGCGTCGAACGAGAACCGGTCCGCCTCGATGAAGGCGTGGTGGGTCAGGCGCGCGTCGCCGTTGCGCAGGGCGATGGTGTCGCCGCGGCGCAGGTACAGGTCGGTCGGCATGTACCGGCCCGCCTTCTGCAGCACGATCCGCGTCGTGGCCGGCAGCGAGGCCCGGGCCGTCCCGAGACCGATGGTTGTCCCGATCAGCGCCAGGATCCCGGCGAACACGAGGGCGCGCAGGCACCGGCTGCGGAGGGACATGACCGAGATCCAGACGTGACGCGCTGCGGGCCGGACCCTCGGGGCCCTGGCCGTGCGGCCGAGCTTGCCGCCGCGTCGCAGCATGCGCGCAGCCTCTCAACCGGGGGCTACGATATCCGGTAAAAATTTATCAAGTTGGGCCGCTGTATAGCGCATATACAGATAAAGAAATCTATTTATCTGTATTCGCCGTCTGATCCCGCGCTGTCGCGGGGGCATCCACGCGAGGCCAGGACGGTCCGGACATGCTCGCGGAAGACCTGGACGCGGGCCGGCAGCTCGCGCCCGGCCAGGGTGACGGCGCGCAAGGTGCTGCTGCGGGTCGCCCAGGGCCCGAGCACGCGCACGATCTGCCCGGCCTCCACGGCCCGGGCGGCCACGAGGCTTGGGAGATGGCCGATCCCGGCGCCCGCGAGGGTGAGGCGGAGCGCGGTCGCGAAGTCGCTGACCCGGATCGCCGGGCTCAGCGAGAGCGGCTCCGTGCGGCCCTGCCCGTCGGAGAGGGTGAGCCCGGCCGTGCCGATCCGTTCCCGGGCGAGGATAAGGTCGTGGTCGCGCAGGCCCGCGAGGTCCGTCGGGGCCGGGCGGCGCTCCAGGTAGGCGGGGGCGGCGTAGAGGGCGAGCGCCAGGATCGCGAGGACCATCGCGCGGTAGCCGGTCTCCTCCGCGCCGCCCAGCCGCAGGGCGAGGTCGATCCGGTTGGCCGCGAGGTCGAGGCGCGCGTCGGTGTTGAGCATCTCCACGGTGATCTGCGGGTAGGCGGCCCGGAAGCTCGCGACGATCTCGGGCATCACCTCGATCCCGAAATCGATCGAGGTCGTGATCCGCAGGTGCCCGGCCGGCACCGTGCGGGCGTCGCGGGCGGTCTCGGTCGCCTCGTCGAGGAGCGTCAGGCTCTCCTGGGCCTTGGCGTAGAAGGCGAGGCCCTCGGCGGTCGGCGAGACCGCCCGGGAGGTCCGGGCCATCAGCCGGACGCCCAGAGCCCGCTCCAGGCGGGAGATCCGACGGCTGACGCTGCCCTTGGTCTCCTGCAGCGTCGCGGCCGCGGCCGTCACCGTGCCGAGATCCACGACGGCGCAGAAGGCCCGCACGTCGTCGAGCCCGCCACGGAAGGTTTCCGTTCTCGCAACCATGCGGTGCCGGATAGCAGGCTCAACCGGTGCCGTGAACGGGTCTACACGGCGGCTGCGGCGCAGCGAATCGCGCTCGGCCGTCTGCTCTGCAGGAGACACCCTTGAAGTCGATTCTCGCCTCCGGCCTGCTGGCCCTGCTGGTCGCCGCCCCGGTCGCCACCCCCGCGCTGGCCCAGACCCCACCGACCCGCGACCCGGCGCAGATCCAGGCCGGCACCTACGCGGTCGATCCCGGCCACACCCAGGTCGGCTGGCGCGTCTCCCACATGGGCTTCTCGAACTACGCCGGCGGCTTCTCGGACGTGTCCGGCACGCTGGAGCTGCAGCCGAAGAACCCGGCCGCCGCCAAGCTCTCGGTGAAGATCCCGGTCGCCTCGGTGACGACGACCAGCGCCAAGCTCACCGACGAACTCAAGGGCGACCAGTGGCTCGACGCCGCCAAGTTCCCCGACATGACCTTCGTGTCCACCAAGGTCGTGCCGGCCGGCAAGGACCACGCGAAGGTGACGGGCGACCTGACGCTCCACGGCGTGACCAAGCCGGTGACCCTCGACGTCACCCTGGTCGGCGCCGGCGTGAACCCGCTGAGCAAGAAGTACACGGTCGGCTTCGAGGCCACCGGCACGCTCAAGCGCTCCGAGTTCGGGGTGAAGACCTACGTGCCGCTGATCGGCGACGAACTGCACCTCACCATCGCGGGCGCCTTCGAGAAGCAGGACTGACCTGGGAGAATCCGCCATGGCGCGAGGGGTTTCCGCGCGGCGGTACTCCGCCGTGGCGATCCTGCTGCACTGGGCGAGCGCGCTGGGCGTGCTCGTCCTGATCGGCCTCGGCCTGACCATGACGCACGCGGCCCTGGCGCCGCTGCGCCAGTTCCAGCTCTACCAGTGGCACAAGTCGGTCGGGATCACCGTGTTGGCGCTGACGGCCCTGCGGGTCCTCTGGCGCCTGACCCACCGGCCGCCGCCGCACCCGGCCGGGATGCCGGCGCGGGAGCGCCGGGCGGCCGCGGCGGCCCATCACCTGCTGTACCTGCTGCTCGTCGGGCTGCCCCTGACCGGCTGGGCCGTGGTCTCGCTGTCGCCGTTCAACATCCCGACGGTGCTGTACGGGATCGTGCCCTGGCCGCACCTGCCGCTGGCGGCCATCGTCCCTGACCCGGGCTCCGCCGAGGCCGTCCTGAAGCGGGTCCACGCCCTGGGGGCGTGGTTCCTGGCGGCCCTTCTCGCCGTCCACGTGGCGGCGGCCCTGCGCCACCACCTCCTCCTCCGCGACGACGTGCTGCGCCGCATGCTGCCGGGGCGCCGGGCGTCGACTGCCCCCAATGTGGAGCCGACCCGATGAACGCGCGTCACCTCTGCCTGCTGGCGGTTCTCCAGGCCGTCACCTTGCCGGCCGCCGCCGCCGATTGGGCGGTGGATCCGGCCAGGAGCGCGATCCGGTTCTCCGGCGTGCAGGTCGGCGTCCCGTTCACCGGGCGGTTCGAGCGGTTCAAGGCCGACATCGATTTCGACCCCGCCAAGCCCGAGGCGGGGCGCGCGCTCGTGCTGGTCGACCTCGCCAGCGCGCGGACCGGGGACGTCCAGCGCGACGAGGCCCTGCCGCAGAAGGACTGGTTCGACGTCAGGGCGGCGAGCGAGGCGCGCTTCGAGGCGACCCGCTTCGTCGACAAGGGGCAGGGCGACTACGCGGCCGTCGGGACTCTGACGATCCGCGGCACGAGCCGGCCGGTGACGCTGCCGTTCCACCTGACCCTCGAGGGCGGCGCGGCGCACGCCGCGGGGCGCGTCGGCCTGGTCCGCACCGAGTTCGGCGTCGGGCAGGGTGCCTGGGCCTCGGGCCAGTGGGTGGCGCTCGACGTCGGGGTCGAGGTCGACATCGTCGCGACGGCGCGGCCGGCCTCCGGCCACTGAGGTTGGCTCGGGTCGGATCCTTCGGACGTCACGCACTCCGTCATCGCGAGCGCAGCGAAGCGACCCAGGGCAGCGCGCCCTCCATGAGTGTGGCGCGACTGGATCGCTTCGCTGCGCTCGCGATGACGGCGGCCGGGCGTCGGAGGCCGCCCGGTCCCGGCCCGCTACCCCGGCCGGTCCTCCGACCCGGTGCCCAGCGCCCGCTGGACCATGACGCTGTCCGACCAGTGGCCGTACTTGAAGCCCACCGCCCGCAGGTAGCCGACCCGCTCGAACCCGCAGGCCTCGTGAAGCCGCAGGGAGGCCGCGTTCTCGGCGTCGATGTAGCCGATCATCTGGCGGTAGCCGCCCGCCGCGCAGGCCTCGATCAGGGCCGGCAGCAGCCGCCGGCCGATCCCCGCGTGCAGGTGGTCGGGATGCACGTAGATCGAGTGCTTGAGGGTGTAGCGGTAGGCCGGCCGCTTCCGGAACGGCACCGCGTAGGCGTAGCCCGCCACCGCGCCGTCCCGGTCGGCCACGAGGTGCGGCAGGCGCTTCTTGCGCATGGTCTTGCGCCGCCGCTTCAGGTCGTCGGGGAGCAGCCGGTCCTCCTCGGCGACGCTGACATCGGTCACGCCCTTGCCGATATGGTGCTCGTAGATCGCCACCATCGCCTCGACATCGGCGTCCGAGGAGGCGCGGATGACGATGTCGGGGCAGGACCGGGCCGGGAGCAGGCCGGGCGTCTCGGCCTCGATCTCCATCAGGCGCCCTCCCGCGCCACGTAGGTGTGGAAGCGGATCCGCCCGTCCGGGTCGACCTCGCGGTAGACGCCCTGGATCTCGGCCTCGAAGCCCGGGAACAGGTTGGCGGACGCCTCGAACATCTTGAAATAGTCGAGCATGGGCTTGGCCCGGTCGTCCAGGCGCTCACCGGGCAGCACCGTGCCGATGCCCGGGGGGTAGACCAGCATCAGCGTGGTGGCGATCCGCCCCTCGGCCTCGGCGATCGGCACGTAGTCGACCTTGTTGCGCGTCAGCAGCTGGGCGGCCCGCTTGGGCGGCAGCACCATCTCGGGCAGGTGCTCGGGAGCGAACTGCCGCCGCTGCAGCGTCGAGGTGCCGGCCTCCCGGTGGAAGGCGTGGAACTCGCCGCAGAGGTCGCGCAGGCGCACGCCCCGGTAGCGGTTCGGCCGGCGGTTGACGAATTCCGGCATGGCCTCCTCCAGCGGGACGTTGTCGTCGTGGAGCCGCTTGAAGGCGACGAGGCCCGAGATCAGCGTGCCGGCCTTGGAGGATTCCACCCCCGGGGTCAGCAGGAAGAGCAGCGAGTTCAGGTCGTTCTTCTCGGCGACGATCCGGTTCTCACGCAGGTATTGCGCCACGATCGGCGCCGGCACGCCGTGCTGGGCGTAGGCCCCCGTGTGCCGGTCGAAGCCCGGGGTCAGGACGGTGAGCTTGTTCGGGTCGGTGATCGCGTAGCCCGGCGCCACATGGGTGAAGCCGTGCCAGCGCGCGCCCGGCTTCAGCTCCCAGTGGCGCGGCGTCGCGGCGAGCTCGTCGGTCGGCACGCTCTCCCAAGGCACCTCGGCGCCGTCGGCGTTCACCGTCACGTCTGGCACGAAGGGGTCGAAGAACCAGCGCCGCGCGGGATCGCGCTCGTTCTCCTCGAACTCGCGCCGGATCGCCCGGACCTTCTTGCGCCACTCGATCCCGAGCCGGATCGTGTCGTCCCACAGGATCATGCCCGAGCGCCCCTTCATCATCTGGGCGCCGACGTCGAGGGAGGCGAAGAGCGGGTAGAAGGGCGAGGTCGAGGCGTGGACGAGGAAGCTCTCGTTGAGCCGCTTGTGCTCGACCCGCCGGGTCTGGCCGCGGATGTGGCCGTCCCGGGTGTGGATCTGCGAGGCCTGGGAGAAGCTCGCGAGCTGCTTGTGGGTCGACTGCGTGGCGACGATGCCGGGCGAGGTCTCGTCGAGCCCGGTCAGCCCCATGGCGAAGCGGCGGGCGTAGAGCGGGTGGAACTTCATGAAGCCCGCCCAGGCCTCGTCGAACAGGATGTAGTCGCAGAGGTGGCCGATCTTCTCCAGGATCTCCTGGGCGTCGTAGATCGTGCCGTCGTAGGTGCACTGCTCGATCACCGCGACGCGGAACGGCCGCTCCCGGCGCCACGCCTCCGGGTCGGTCACCAGCGGGTTCCGGCGGATCTTCTCCCGGATCCGGGTCTCGTCCAGGGCCTCGTGGAAGATCGGCCCGATCAGGCCGTAGGCGTTGCGGTCCGTCTCCAGGAAGATCGGGATGCCGCCGCCCAGGAACAGGGCGCCGTGGTGGGCCGCCTTGTGGTTGTTGCGGTCGAACAGGACGAGGTCGTCCTCCGCCACCAGGGAGGACAGGACGATCTTGTTGGAGGCCGAGGTGCCGTTGAGGACGAAGTAGGTCTTCTCCGCCCCGAAGATCTTGGCGGCCTCCTTCTGGGCCTTCAGCGCCGGGCCCTCGTGGGTCAGCAGGTCGCCGAGATCGAGGACCGAGTTGTCGAGGTCGTCGCGGAAGATCGCCTCGCCGAGGTGCTCCACGAAGATCCGGCCGATCGGCGACCGGTTGTAGAAGATGCCGCCGTTGTGGCCCGGGCAGGTCCAGAGCTGGTTGCCCTTCTCGGCGTAGTCGACGAGCGCGCCGAAGAACGGGGTCTTGAGGGTCTCGGCGTACTGCGTGACCCGGCTGACGAGGCCGCGGGCGATGAATTCCGGCGTCTCCTCGGCGAGGAAGATGTAGCCGTCGATGAAGTCGAGGAGCTCGACCGGGATGTCCTCCAGCCGCTTGCGGCGGACCATGATGACGATCGGCATCTCCAGGCCGCGCCGGCGCATCATGTCGATGAGGGCGGCGGCCTTGCCGTCGAGGCCGCGCTTGCCCCAGTCGACCACGAGGCAGCCGACCGCGGCGTCGGTCTGGACCGCGATGGCCGCGTCCTCGACGCGCCGGGCGCGCACCACCTCGAAGCCGCGCTGCTCCACGGCCGCCACGATCTGGTTGACGCGCGCGCCCTCGAGATCGTCCGGATCGAAGGCCGGGGCGCACATCAGGACCGTGAAGCGACGGTGGAAGTCCATGGAGCCCTCTCTGGCCTCGGATGCAGCGGGTGGCTTTCCGGCCCGTCTGCGACGATTGCATGACACGGCGCGCGGCGGGCGGTCGCGGTCCGGACGAAACACCGTGATCCGGGCCGGCCACGACCGCCGCGCCGTCAGGATCGGCCGCGGGTCCCCTCTCCCGTGCGGGAGAGGGACAGGGTGAGGGGTGAGACCTCACCGGACGAGGCTTCCCCTCGAATCGCGTCGATCGGGTGCCCGATCCCGAAGCCTCTCGTCCCTCACCCCAACCCTCTCCCGCACGGGAGCGGGGGACCATCACACCCCGCGCCGCCGCTCCCAGACGTCCGGGTTGACCAGCCCGCCCGGCCGCCGGCCGGCGAGGGCGTCGACCACGCGGGCCGCGGCGGTCTCGGCGGTGCGGATCAGGGCCGCCCCGGTGGAGCCGCCGACATGGGGCGTCAGGATCGCCCGGGGCTGGCGGGCCAGCGGGTGGTCGATCGGCAGCGGCTCCCGGGCGAAGACGTCGAGCCCGGCGCCCGCGATCGTGCCCGCCGCCAGCGCCTCCACCAGGGCCGCCTCGTCGATCAGGCCGCCGCGGCTGGTGTTGATCAGGAAGGCGTCCCGCTTCATCCGCGCGAGCTGGTCCCGGCCGATCAGGCCGCGGGTGCCCGGGGTCAGCGGCACGTGCAGGGAGACGAAGTCGGATTCCGCCAGGAGCGCGTCGACCGAGGCGGCCCGAAGGGCGCCGGCATTGGCGAAGTCGGCGTCCGGTCGGCTCGGGCCGTAGGCCAGCACCCGCAGGCCCAGGGCGGCGGCGAGCCGGGCGGTCGCCTGCCCGATCGCCCCGAAGCCGACGAGGCCCAGCGTCAGGCCGGCGAGCTCGACCAGCCGGGCGGTGAACTTGAAGCTGTCGTCGCCGGCCCGGACCGAGCGGTCGGCCTCCGGCAGGGCCTTGGCCAGGGCGAAGATCAGCGCCAGCGTCTGCTCGGCCACCGAGACGGCGTTGGCGCCGGGCGTGTTGACCACCGCGATCCCGGCCGCGGTCGCCTCGGCGGTGGCGACGTGGTCGGTGCCGGTGCCGTGGACCCCGATCACCCGCAGGCCCGGCGCCGCCGCGATGGCGCGGGCCGGGAAGCCGGTGTTGCGGGTGATGACGGCGACGCAGTCGGCGACCTCGCGCGCCAGCGTCTCAGGATCGGTACCACTCGCCGGGCGGGGCTCCAGCCCGGCCGCGCGCAACCGGTCGAGGCCCGCCGCGTGGATCGGCTGGACGATGAGGCACGGACCGGTGATCACGGGAGAAAACCTCTGCCCTAGAGGAGGGGTGACAGGCACGTTTCGCGCCGGGCCCGTCTAGGCGGGGTGGGCAACCCTGGCAACCGGGCGCCCCGGTCTCCGCCGCGGCGACCCGATCGGACGCGCACGATCCACACCCGATCGCGGCCGGGTCGAGCCCCGCGCGCGCCGCCCGGCCCGACAATCCCGGCCGCGCGCCTCGGCCGAGATCCGGCCCGGCCTTTCGCGAAAGCAGCGGCTCGACCGTGCGATGATCGTCGAGGCACTAAGAAAGATATCGTTCGGCGTGTAAAGTCAGTATAGAACGTGCTCAACATCTATCCCGCAGATCCGCCCTGCCTTCGCCTTATAGAATTGTAATTACTCCAAATGTATTTTTGACACATGTAGAGATATTTGCTGCCTTGCTCCGTGATTCGGAGCCTTCGTCACGACAATGCGGTCCCACGACTTCTCAGTACCTGTTTCCGCTCGGAACCGGCGCCGGCGGCGCGCGGCCCGGCCGGTTCTCCCGATGGCCGTCCTGCTGGGCTTCGTCGGGTCCGGGCTGCACGCCGCCCGCGCGGAGGAGGCCGGAGCGGCCCGGGACGTCCAGCTCGACGAGCTCTCGGTCGAGGGCGCCGCCGCGCCGCGCGGCCCGGTCCCGGCCTATGCCGGCGGTCAGGTGGCGCGGGGCGGGCGCCTCGGCCTTCTGGGCGATACCGAGACCCAGAAGGCGCCCTTCAGCATCGCCAGCTACACCGACACGCTCATCCGGGACCGGCAGGCGCGGACGGTGTCCGAGACCCTGGTCCTCGACCCGTCGGTGCGCGCCACGCAGACCACGGGGGCGCCGTTCGACTCCTTCTCCATCCGGGGCTTCCCGTCCAACGAGAACACCAGCGGCGAGGTCGCCTTCGACGGTCTCTACGGCATCGCCCCGAGCTTCCGCATCTTCACCGACTACGTGGAGCGCATCGAGGTCCTGAAGGGGCCGTCCGCCGCCCTCACGGGGGTGTCGCCGAACGGCGCGGTCGGCGGCGTGGTCAACATCGTGCCGAAGCGCGCCGCCGCGGACCTGACTCGCGTCACGCTGGATTACGGCTCGTCCGCCTGGGGCGGCAGCCAGGTCGACGTCGCCCGCCGCTGGGGGCCGGGCCGGGAATGGGGCGCCCGCGTGGTCGGCAGCCTGCACGGCGGCGCCACGCCCTTCGACCGCCAGACCGAGACCACCGGCGTCGGGGCCCTGGCTCTCGACTACCAGGGTGACCGGTTCCGCGCGTGGCTCTACCTGCTGGCGCAGACCGACCGCTTCAACGCGCCGCTGCGCCCGTTCCTCCTGCGGGCCGGCGTGCCCGTGCCGCGGGCGCCCGACGGCCGCCTGAACCTGACCCAGCCCTGGGAATACTCGGACGTCGACGATCGCGGCGGCCTGCTGCGCACCGAGTACGACCTGACCGATCAGGTCACGCTGTTCGCCGATGTCGGCGGCGGGCAGACCGGCGTGGAGCGCTATTTCCAGTCGGCACCGACGATCCTCAACGGCCGCGGCGACACGACCAGCACGCCGCAATTCTACGCGCTGGGCGTCGACCGGCTCACCTACGACGGCGGCGTCCGGGCCCGGTTCGAGACCGGCTTCATCCGCCACGCCCTGACGGTGCAGGGCTCCGTGTACGACGAGGCGACGGGACGGCGGTTCTCGCCCGGCCGGGGCGCCTACCTGTCGAACCTCTACGCGCCGGCCCTCGTCCCGTACATCGCGCCGATCTACGGCGTCGGCCGGCCCCGCCTGTCCGACAGCACCCTGTCGGGGATCGCGGTGGCCGACACGCTGTCGGCCCTCGACGAGCGCGTCCTGCTGACCCTGGGCGTGCGCCGCCAGCGCGTTGAGGCGCACAACTACGTGTCGAATGTCGGCACGCTGGCCTCGTCCTACGACAAGAGCGCTACGACCCCGATGGTCGGCCTCGTGGTGCGGCCCTGGGACTCGGTCTCGCTCTACGGCAACTACATCGAGGGCCTGAGCCGCGGCGACGTGGCCCCGGCGGTGGCGACCAATTCCGGCACGATCCTGGAGCCCTACGTGGCCCGACAGGTCGAGGCGGGCGTGAAGCTCGATCTCGGCCGGTTCGGCGCCACGCTCGGCGCCTTCCGGATCACGAAGCCCGCGGGCGAGCTCGGCCCGCAGGGGCGCTTCGCGGCGACCGCCGAGCAGCGCGTCGGCGGGCTCGAGCTGAGCCTGTTCGGCGAGATCACACCGCAGGTGCGGGTGGTCGGCGGCGTGACCCTGCTGGACGGACGCCTCGTCAAGACGGCGCTCGCCGCCAATCGCGGGCACCGGCCGATCGGCGTGCCGGAGGTCCAGGCGAGCCTGGGAGCCGAGTGGGACCTGCCCGGGTTGCCCGGCCTGACGCTCAACGGCGCGGTCATCTATACCGGGCGGCAGTTCGTCGACCTCGCGAACACCCAGGCCCTGCCGGACTGGGCCCGCCTCGACCTTGGCCTGCGCTACACGACCCGCGTCGCCGAGCGGCCGACGACGTTCCGCGCCAGCGTCCTCAACGTGACCGACGCGCGGTACTGGACCGGGGTCGCCTCGTTCGGCACCTTCTTCCAGGGCGCGCCGCGCACCTACCTGCTCTCGATGGCGGTAGATCTCTGAGCCGGGCCGGCACGGCCGAGCCCGGCCTGTCGAGTGGCGCGATGTTTCACGGGAAACATTTTCTTAACCCTGAGCGGCGACCGCGCGGGACCGGCAGGCTGTTGCACCGGCGCCGTCGCGGCGCCGCGCCGGCCGGGTTACCACCGGTCCGGCATGACGACATCGAGCTGGCGCACCCTCCGCAACGTGCAGGCCCGTAAACGGCTGGAGAAGGCCCTGCCGGCCATCTTCCCGGCGCCGGTCCTGCAGCACGCCCTCGCGCGGCCCCTGATCCCGCCGACGCCGCGTCTCGCCGTCGAGAGCTACTGGCGGAACCACATCCTCCGGGCCGACAGGCTCGCCCGCGCGCTGGCGGCCCGCTCCGGGACACCGGAGGGCTGGGCTTGGCAGATCGGGGCCGAGGGGCGGGCCGGGAGCTTCCGCACGCCGCCCGCGCCGTTCCGCGATCCGGCCTTCGCCCGCGGCCGCGGTGCCTGCTGCATCTGCGGCCAGCCGGTCTACCGGTTCGGCTGGCACCGGGATCTCTGGGCGTGGGGCACGCCCAACACCAATGCCGGCTGGCACGCGGCCTGTGTCGCGGCGTGGAAGTTCTGGATCGCGCCGCACGCTCAGGTCCGGGCGCTCAAGCTCCGCCAGCGTCACCGCTGCACCACCACCGGCAAGCGGCTGCTGAGGACGGCCGAGGTCGACCACCTGCTGCCGCTCTACCGGGTCTGGCGCGAGCACCGCGACGCCCCCTGGCCAGAGCTCCTCGGCTACTGGGGCGCGCCGAACCTGCAAGTGGTCAACCGCGCCGCCCATCTCGACAAGTGCCGCGACGAGGCGGCCGAGCGCTCCCGGACCGTGCAGCTCGCCCGTTTCCGGGTGGTCGAGGACGAGTCCGGGTTCAGTGTGGTCGAGGAGGAGTGACCGGCCGGTTCAGCCGTCCAGGGCCCGGAAGGCCCGCGACAGGTCGGCCAGCAGGTCGGCTTCCGCCTCCAGGCCGACCGACAGGCGCAGCAGCCCGTCGGTGATGCCCGCGATGGCGCGCGCCTCCGGGTCCATCGCCGCGTGCGTCATGGTCGGGGGATGGGCGATCAGGCTCTCGACGCCGCCGAGCGACTCGGCCAGCGTGAACACCCGCAGGGCCTCCACGAAGGTCCTCACCGCGTCGCGGCCGCCGGCCAGCTCGAAGCTCAGCATCGCCCCGAAGCCCGCCTGCTGGGCCTTGGCCAGGGCGTGCCCCGGATGCGTGGACAGGCCCGGATAGTGGACCCGGGCCACCGCCGGATGGGCGTCGAGGAAGGCGGCCAGGGTCGCGGCGTTGCGCTGCTGCTGCTCCACCCGGACGAACAGGGTGCGCAGGCCCCGGAGCGTCAGGTAGGCGTCGAGGGGCGAGCCGGTGACGCCGATCGTGTTCGCCCAGGCGGCGAGGTCCTCGCCCATCGCCCTGTCGGCAGCGATCACGGCCCCGCCGATCACGTCGGAATGGCCGTTCAGGAACTTGGTGGTGGAGTGGACGACGAGATCCGCCCCGAGGGCGATCGGCTGCTGCAGGGCGGGCGACAGGAAGGTGTTGTCCACCACTGCCAGCGCGCCGGCGGCCTTCGCGTCAGCGGTGATCCGCCGGACATCGACCACGCGCATCAGCGGGTTGCTCGGCGTCTCGATCAGCACGACCTTCGGACCCTGGGCGAGGGCCGCCGCCAGCGCGTCCGGGTCGGTCTGGTCGACGAAGGCGACGCGGTAATGGCCCCGCTCCGCGCGGAAGCTGAGCAGGCGGTGGGTCCCGCCGTAGCAATCGTGCGGCGCGACCAGGAGATCGCCGGGCCGCAGGCTCGACAGGGCGAGGTCGAGGGCCGCCATGCCGCTCGCCACCAGGACGGCGCGGGCGCCGCCCTCGAGCTTGGCGATCGTGTCGGCCAGCGCGTCCCGGGTCGGGTTGCCCAGGCGCGAGTAATCGTAGGGGCCGGGCTGCTCGAAGGCCGGGAACTTGAAGGTCGTCGACAGGTGGATCGGCGCGATCACCGCGCCGAAGGCCGCGTCCTGCGCCACGCCGTTGGCCGCCGCGACGGTACGCGCCGCTAATCCCTCTGACATCGCCTCGTCCTCCACGCAGAGATCGCCCGCCCCGTCCGACCGGGTCGGGCGTGCGTTCTTTATGGAGAACGGATCAGACTTTCAAGAGAACGAGAGCGTCGTTCCGGAGGCGCGGTCGTCCCGGTCGGTGTCGACCGCCAGGGCGCCATGCTGGCGAAGACCCCGTCCCGGCGGATCAGCGCGTGCAGCAGCGCCGCAGCCAGATGCGCGAGGATCAGGGCGAACAGCCCGTAGGCCAGCGCGGTGTGGAGCCACCGCAGGGCCGCGTACAGCGTCGGGTCCTGCGGCAGGATCGGCGGCAGGACCACCGGGCCGGCGAGGACGACGGGATAGCGCGCCGCCGACAGCATCCCCCAGCCGATCAGCGGCATGGCCAGCATCAGGCCGTAGAGCAGGATGTGCGAGCCGTGGGCCGCGCGCTTCTGCCAACCCGGAAGATCGGCCGGCAGGGGCGGCGGCGCGTGGCGCCAGCGATAGGCGAGGCGGAGCCCGGCGAGGACCAGGATCAGGATCCCGAGCGGCCGGTGCAGGGCCACGAGGGCGCCGTACTCGGCGAGCGACACCACCATGGCGACGCCGATCAGCAGCATGGCCAGGATCAGCGCCGCCATGGTCCAGTGAAGCAGGCGCGCGGGCCGGTCGAAGCGGTCGGGCTCGGTCACAGGGCGGCTCCGTGGATCGCGGCGCCGGTGACGGCACTCGGGGTCTTGGCCTCGCCGGACCGGCGGGTGACGGATCGCGCGTAGGCCGCCGACCGGGCGCTCAGCAGCGGGTCGTCGCTCGGCGCGATGCCGTCCGGCAGCACCAGCGGATCGAAGTTGACGTCGCGGCAGCTGGCGGCGGCCTCCGGCGTCGCCGCCGTGAGCGTCAGGGTGCCGACATCCACCGTCTCGCGGTCGGCCGGCCAGGGCCGCGTCGCGTCGGCGGTCGGGTCGCCGGCCTGGCCGAGCGTGACGATCAGGTGCCAGTGCCGGGGGCCCTGGGCCAGCTGCGCGGCGAGCGCGTCGAACAGGGCGTTCGCGCCGCCCGGTGCGGCCTCGGCCGCCGGCGTCGGGTCGGGGACGAGGGCCCAGCGCACCGGCCGGGCGGCGCCGTCCGCGGCGACGAACCGGAAGGCGTTGAGGCTCCAGTAGGTGCTGTCGGCGAAGCCCGCGGTCACGGTCCGCGCCCTGATCAGCGCGGCGGCCTTCGCGCTCTCCGGATGGTCCGCGAAGAAGGCCTTCAGGCGCTCCGGATCCGGCTTGCCGGTGGCCGGATCGGGCTTGGCCGCGAGGAGCTGCGCGTAGAAGGCCTCGGGTGTGCGCACCGGAAAGACCGGGATGTTGTTCATGCCGGTGCGCCACTCTTCGCCGTCCGGCAGCCCGAAGCGGAGGGCGAGGCTGCGCACGGTGGCGGCGGCGTCGGCCGCGTAGGGCTGACCGCCGGCCAGCGCCACCCGCCCCTCGACCGGCGTCACGCGTCCCGCCGCGAACACGCCCGCCTTCGAGAGGCGCGCGCCCGCGCCGCTGCCCGTGAAGCGGCCCGCGACGCACATCCCCTTGGCGTGGTTGCGCCGGAAGCCGGGATGCGGCCCGTTCACCTGCTCGAACCGGTCGATGATCCGGGCCGGCGTGAGCTGGCCGGGCGAGAGCCAGCCGCCGGCATACGCGAAGGTGCCGGCGGTCCCGGCCAGGGCCGCGCCGATGGCGGAGAGGCGCAGGAGCAGGGCGGTCCCGGTCATGCCGGGGGACGCACCCGTGAGATCGTGCACCAGCGTCATCGAGTGCCTCAGGATCAACCGCGATCACGCCTCTTCGCGCACCCGCCGCGATGGTTTCAGGCGGTGTGGGTCGTGCGCAGCGCCGGGGGGAGCACCCGCGTCGACCGGTGGGGGTGGGGGCCGGCGAGCGGGCCGGCCGGCCGCGATCCGCGAGCCGTGCGTCCCGGTCGGGGCCGCCCCGCGCTCGGCCCCTTGCGCAAGGCGGTTCGGACCCTTAGATCCGCTTCACCGGTCACGACGGCACGCCGTCCGCCGGAACTTCCTCAGCATTACCGGCCAGCACCGATCCTTCGGGATCGCGACGCCGTCGGGCGCGAGCGCAGGCTCGACCCGGACCGGGTGCGTGAGGGAGCGTCCATCGTCCAGCGCCGCACCGAAGGGCCTCCGGGCCGTTCCGCGTCGCGCTCTGTCGACGGAGGGACTGAAATCCGGTTCGGCCGGTTCGGTTCCGTCGCCGGGGAAAAGGGTGGTTGACAGGAAAGTCCGGGGCAGCTTATACGGCGCCTCCCGACGCGGTCCGGAAGAAAAACGGGGCGGGTTGGACGGACTTACCGAGATTTAGAAAAGTAGATCTGGCGAAAGCCAAGGTACTTGACTTCTTCTCAGCCGGTAATTACGAGAGTGATTACTGATCTTTGACAAGTTGGAATGAGGAAGGGAGACGCGGGCGGCGTTTGTCCTTGCGGCTAGGTCGAGAGATCTAGCGTGAGTAGACTTGTGCCGATCTGTTGTTCTTCTTTCTGAGCTCACCGACGGGTGTTCTGGCGCTGTGAAGCGTCTGGCACTTGGTCGATGTGAGGCTCCGTCTGAGAATATACGTGATCGGCCAGATCAATCTCTTCAACGTGAGAGTTTGATCCTGGCTCAGAGCGAACGCTGGCGGCAGGCTTAACACATGCAAGTCGAGCGGGCCCTTCGGGGTCAGCGGCGGACGGGTGAGTAACGCGTGGGAACGTGCCTTCTGGTTCG